>JAKAXG010000201.1 GCA_021827225.1 Actinomycetes bacterium
GATCTAGCGATGGCGGCCGTGGCGGTCCTATGCCACGCAGTACCTGTGGTCGACGCTCGACCACCCGATCAACCACTGGCCGGCGAAGGAGCAGTGACGCCCTCCCCCTCGGCGGGACAGATCCAAGCCCGTCACGTGTACTGGCCCGGCGGGCCACCTGTCATCTGTTCCCGTCTCCTCCCGGGCCGGGAACCGGCTCCCACCCCCGCGGCCAGATCAACTGCGGTTGGCGTAGATGCGATCGGGCTGGATGAGCACCGCCGTGCGCCGCTCCTCCCTCATCACCCGGTCGTATTCGTCCCAGTCGGAGTGCGTGCCGCCGGCCGCTCGGAAAACCTCCCGCAGCAGGGACGGGAGGGCCGACGACGGCACCCCGTCGAGAGGATCGTCCGGTCCCACCAGGTCGCACGGCCCTTCCACAGCCGCCCACTGCCACCCGGAGCGGAAGACCACGGTCGCTCTCGGACGTTGCCGCAGGTTGGCCAGCTTCGCCCTACCGTAGGTGACGAACCCGATCACCCGGCGACCCGAGACGGGATGAGGCAGCACGCCGGCGTTGACGACCGAAGCCTGGATACTGCCGTCGCGTCTGGCAGTGGAGACCACGGCGAGGTGATGGTCCTGGCCGGCGATCCGCTCGACATCTTCGAGATCCACGGTCCAACTATCTCAGAAGGCGATCGGCTGCGCCCGGACCCCGTCCCCGCAGACTCCCACCAGATGCGCGGTAGGCGACGTTCGGGGGCTTCGGTGGTCCCGTTGACCGTCAGGTCCTACCATCTCCGGGGTGGCCCACCGCCCCCCAGTCGATGTTCTGCGCCGGGCCTTGCAGGCATCGTGGTCCGTGGATACCACCTACGCGTCGGATCGATACATGCGGCGGGGTCGTCCTGGCGATCCGGCCCGTGGACAGTGCGGTCCCACCGCTCTGGTGGTTCAGGACTGGCTGGGCGGAGACCTGATGCTGGCCGGGCTCTCCGTCGACGGTGAGCGTCTCGGGGTCCACTACTGGAACCGACTTCCTGACGGCACAGAGATCGACCTCACGGACGGTCAGCTGCTACCGGACGAGGAGCTCGGTGCGCCCACTGTCCTCACCCGTCCGCCGGGGATGATCCCCCATGGCGCAGCCGCCTATGAGCTCCTGGCCAGCCGGGTCCGTTCGGCACTGGCCAACGAAGGCTTGGGTGCGCCGTGAGGGCGGCTCTACCGCCGTTGACGGCCAGCGTCCCCTCCCTCAGATCGGTCGTCGTAGACACGACCGACGCACGGACGCTGGCGGAGTTCTACCGGGAACTGCTCGGGTACGGCTATCGGCCCGGCGATGAGCCTCCGATCGCCGGACAGCCCGATCCCAGGGGCGCGGACTGGCTGGTGCTGATCGCTCCCGACGGTCGCGGCCGCCTCGCCTTCCAGCAAGTGGACCGCCTGCCCGAGCCGACCTGGCCGGATCCGGCTGTTCCGCAGCAACTGCACCTGGATCTCTCCGTGCCCAGCAGCGAAGAACTGGCCGCTCAGCACGGGCGCATCCTCGCCCTGGGGGCGCGACTTCTCCAGGATCGCTTCGATGACCCCGACGAGCCGCTGTACGTCTACGCGGACCCCTCCGGGCATCCATTCTGTGTCTTCGTGCCAGCCGATGAGGCCGGCGCAGAATCCGCCGAGACCCGTTCTGCACCAGCCTCTCCCGCTCAGCAGTAGCGCGAGACAGATCCCCCGTCCGCCCTCCGTCCGGCGACGGGAAGAGGTACCGGGTCAGGGCCGGACCAGCCGGCCATCCCCTATCGGCGCCATGTAGCAGCCCTGTGCAACCGGCTTTCGGCTCTGTTCCCCGGACCGGCGCACCCTGGACCATGAGGAGCACCGACGGAAACCGTAGAGGCGCGCCATGACCCGAGTGCAGGGCGAGATCGTGATCCGCAGACCACCCGAGGTGGTGTTCGACTTCGTCGCCGACGAACGGAACGAGCCCCGGTTCAACTCCCGGATGACGGCCTGCGAGCTCGTCTCCGGAGAACCCATCGGTGCCGGAAGCCGGTTCCGGGCCACCGTGACCTCGGCGCGACGATCGGTGCCGATGACGGTCGAGTTCACCGGCTACGACCGGCCGCGCCGCCTGGCGTCGCATTCCACATTGCCGGGAACGGATGTCGACGGAGAGCTGCTCTTCGAGCCTGCAGGCGCGGCGACCCGGATGAGCTGGTCGTGGCAACTCCGGCTTCATGGTCCCGCCCGGCTTCTCGCCCCGGTCGCTTCGATTCTCGGTGACCGCGAGGAGCGGCGGATCTGGGCACAGCTGAAGTCCGTCCTGGAAGACGGCGGTGCCGTCTCGCCGGGCAGGGCCCGTGACCGCTCTTCGTGGCGAGCAAGGGACGCGGCGGTGGCCGGGGCGCGGCGACGGGCGTATCGGGGCGGCCGGCCGGGGAGATCGGCGCGGGCCGCCAACCGGGTGCAGGCGGCGCTGCACGCCGTCGGCATCGGACCCAGGCAGCTGGCGACCCTGCAGGTGCGGGGGCGGCGGTCGGGGCGGGTGATCTCCTTCCCGGTCGTCGTCGCTGACTACGAGGGGGAGCGCTATCTGGTGGCCATGCTCGGCTCCAGGGCGAACTGGGTCCGCAACGTGGAAGCCGCCGACGGGCAGGCCGTCCTGCGCCGCGGCCGGCGCGAGCAGGTACGGCTCGAGCCCGTTCCCGTGGCGGAAAGGCCGCCTGTCCTCCGCCGGTACCTGCAGCTTGCCCCCGGGGCGCGGGCTCACATTCCCGTCGACCACCGCGCGACGCTCGCCGACTTCACCGGTGTCGCTGGCGGCATTCCCGTCTTCCGGATCGTCTCCAGCTCGGCACCGACTGAAGGGTCGGGGCCCTGACCATCCACTCGGCGACGAAGGACACCTGGCCGCCCCTTCCGCCCGCCGCCCCCTCAGCCGGCCAGTAGCCGGCGCAGCTCTCCGAGCGACCGGTCCATCAAACGGCGGAGAGCGGCCGGATCGTCCTGAGCGACCCACTCGCCGAACGCCAGGTGGAAGATCCGCACTCCCGTCTCCGCCGCCAGGGCGGCGGTCGCCGCGCTGACACCGCGGGCCTCCAGGGCGGAGGCTATGGCCGCGGTCAGCTTCTCGAGCTTGATGAGCTCCCGCTCGCGCAACTCGGGGTTGGCAGCGACGACCCCGGCCCGGATGCGGGCGAAAGCGTGTCGTTCAGCAAAGAAGCCGGCGACCGCGTCCAGGCCTGCCTCCACCGCCGCCATCGGTCCGGACCCCTCCGGCGCGGCCGTCACCGCGTCCAGCCAGACCTGCTCGAGCCGCTCGGAACCGCTGAACAGCACCTCCCGCTTGTCCGGGAAGTAGCGGAAGAAGGTCCGCCGGGTCAGCCCGGCGCGCGCCGCGATGTCCGCCACGGTCGTGTTGTCGTAGCCCTGCTGATCGAACAGGACCAAGGCGGCCTCGATCAGGCGGCCGACGGCATCGGGCTTCCAGCGGGTCACCCGTCCCAGCTTACGGCTATGTCACTGAGTGCCATAATGGTGGTAGGGTGATGTCACCAAGTGCCGTAAGTCTCTGTGGAGAAGGAGCCAACCAGATGCGCGTACTCGTCACCGGTGCCTCGGGGCACATCGCTTCCGCCCTCATCCCCGAACTGCTGGACCACGGCCACCGGGTGGTCGGCCTGGCGCGCTCCGAGCGCTCGGCAGCGGCGGTCGCCGCCCTCGGAGCCGAAGCGCGCCGCGGCGATCTCGACAACCTCGACGGTCTCAGGGAGGCGGCGGCCGAAGCCGAGGGGGTCATCCACCTGGCCTACAAACACGACGCCATGCAGCGCGGCGACATCGTCAGCGCCGCCAGCGCCGACATCGCGGCGATCGAGGCGATGGGGCAGGCCCTGGCCGGCTCCGGCAGGCCGCTCGTGGCGACCGGCGGCACGCTGATGCTGGCCGTGGGCGGGATCGCCGGCCGACCGGGCACCGAGGACGACGTCCTCGCCGGCGGCGGAGCCCGCATCGACTCGGAGAACGCGGTCGTGGCCCTGGCCGAGCGGGGCGTCCGCTCCTCCTACGTCCGCCTGGCCCCGCTGGTACACAGCGATCTCGACCAGCACGGGTTCACCCCCGCTCTCATCGGCTTCGCCCTGGAGCATGGGGGGGCCGCCTACATCGGCGACGGGGGCAACCGGTGGCCGGCCGCCCACACCCGCGACATCGCCGTCCTCTACCGGCTGGCGCTGGAGAAAGCTCCGGCCGGGTCCCGCCTGCACGGTGTCGGTGACGAGGGGATCGCCTTCAAGGTTCTGGCGGAGACGATCGCCTCCGGCCTCGGCCTCCCGGCCCGGAGTGTCAGCGCCGAGGAGGCCCCCGCTCATCTCGGCTTCCTGGCCCTATTCGCCCATCTCGACAATCCGACGTCCAATGCCCACACCCGCCAGCTGCTGGGCTGGGAACCAACCCACCCCGGTTGGGTGGAGGACGTCCGCTCGGGCCACTACTTCGCCCGACCCCACGGCCGGACGGCGTCAGCCCAGGCACTCGGCCAGTAGGCCGAGGGCCGCCGCGGCAAAAGCGACCATGTTTGCCGATCGATCTTCGGAGCCGGTCAGCAGGTGCCGGGTCGAGTCCACCGCACCGGTGACCGCGACCCAGACGTGGCCCGGGGGATCGCCGTAGGGGCTTCCCGACGGCCCAGCCGCTCCGCTCTCGCCGATGGCCCATGTGGTCCGGAGCTTGGCCCTCGCAGCGTGGGCCAGGTACAGGGCAAACTCCTCGGTCTCGGCCTGCAAGCGGTGCGGGGCGGCGACCGCCCCGGCCAGGAAGGCCTGATGCGCAGCGCGGGTGTAGGTGACGGTGCCACCGACGTAGTACGCGGAGGCACCGGGGACAGACAACAGCGACGCCGAGATGAAGCCTCCGCACGAGCTTTCGGCCACCGCTATCGTCTCCTGCCGCTCCCGGAGCCTGCGCGCCGCGCTCTCGGCCAGGGCAGTGAGTCGGGTATCGAACATCCCGGCAGTCTTGTCCATCCCCCGGCGGAAGACCGAAGCCCACGAGGTTGCCTGGCCAACGGATCCTTCGGCAAGGACCGAAACCGTCACGCAATCCCACAGGTCCCCCGGTCGGGGCCAGCGGCGCCCCCCTCGGGGGACGGTGCCGGTCGCGGTGGGACTGTCCTCGGGGAACGGCACCCGGTGCTGGGACGGAGCTCTGGCTAGTTCAGGTTCAGTACCGGCCCGGGCGTCCGAACGCCGACGGTCCCGCTCAGGGCGGCCCCGGCCACGTCTGACAGCGCCACCGCCGTGAGCAGCCGGTCGATGGTGAGAGCCTCATCCCGGGTGGCGACCCGGCCCGGCCCGGTCAGCAGGAACCGGCCGACCTGCCGGCCGGTACAGTAGACGGGCAGGCTGACCGCCCCGTCCGGCCAGCCGCTCGACGTCAGCGACCAGGTGTGGCCGGCCCAGTCCAGCTCCCCGCCCCGGTCGATCAGAGGCTCGGTCAGAGCCGGGCAGCTGGGATCGAACCGACAGTCGGTGAGGAACAGCAACTCCTTGAGCTGGGCGGCGATGGCACCTACCAGATCCCGCTGGGCGGCGCCCCCGGAGAGCATCTGGGCGGCCACGTACAGGTCGAGCACCTCCCCACCGGAGCGTTGAGCCGCCTCCCCGGCCTGGCGGCGCCGGGCGGCGATGGCCCCGACCGCCACGGCGACCACGGCCATGAGCAGCGTGGTCTGAACGTCAAGGGTGTCGGAGATGGACAGCCTCTGATAGGGCCGGGTCAGGAAAAAGTCGAACCAGATTCCGGCTGACACTCCCCCTGCCAGCGCGGCCAGGCGGTATCCCGGGACCACCGACGCGGCCACCACAAGGACCATGACCAGGGCCAGGTTGCTGGTCTGGGTGTGGCCACGTAGCGGGGTCATGGCGGCCGCAGCGGCCAGCGGAGCGAGCAAGGCCAGCAGCCACGCCGATCTCACCCCCAGCTTCTCCCAGCGTCGAATCAACCCGTTCACCCATCACCTCCGGGGAGTCGAACCCGACCCAATCCTAGGCTCATACCGCGTAGAGGTCGAAGCCGCGGCGGTCCCAGTGGGCCATGTTGGCCTGCAGGTAGTCGGCTGTGGTGGCGTGGTCGCGGGTGCCGCCAAGCCATGGCGTCACGCTGGCGATTGGGAGGTGGCACGTGGTCGGGTGATCTCGCTCTGACGGTGGGTCGCTTCGGTACTCTTCGAGTATGGAAGTGGGGCTCTACGCTGGGTCCTTCGACCCCGTACATCTCGGCCACCTGGCGTTGATCTCCGCGGCCTCACGTCAGCTCGATGAGCTCGTACCGCGTTGAATTCGGCAGCTCTATGCCCGCCGGCCCCGTAACAGCTGTCCTGCCCGCGCGCATCAAGAGCGTGGTCTTCGACGTCGGCGAGACATTGGTAGACGAGACACGAGCTTGGTCGCTCATGGCGGACGCTGCTGGAGTCAGCAGGCTGACCCTCTTCGCTGCTCTCGGTGCGCTTATCGAGTCGGGGATGGCGCAATCCCGGGAACCTCCCGTAACGACGCGACTGGCGTTGACCAAGGTGGGACGGCCTAGCGTCAGTGTGGTGGGCAGGCATCGGGTTTCTCGGCGGGTGAGGCGTCGCAGAGCAGCCGTCGCGGCCGTCGGCGTGGCCATCGTGGCTTTCATCGCGATGGGACTGGGACGGGCGTCGGCCCGGCGTCCCGGTCGGGGCGACCACGGGTCGAGCGTGCCGACAGTCGGCTCGGCCGCGACCCCGCCTTCCACCGCAGGTGCCCGCCTTTCGCTGCCCGTCCCGGGACCACCGTTCCAGGTGGGCACCATCACCACCGATCTCCCCTCCGCCGGGACGGTCGTGCCGACCATCGTCCGCTACCCGGCAGTGCGAACCTCCCAGGGGCTGGTAGCTGCGTCGGGAGCCGGCCCGTTCCCTCTCATAGTGTTCTCCGGCGGCTGGCAGGTACAGCCCGGCTACTACAGCAACCTGCTCGACGGTTGGGCGGCGCAGGGATATGTCGTCGCCTTTCCCGTCTACCCCGGAACCGCCCCGGGAGTACCGGGACCGCCCGAGTGGGCCGTCGTCGAGCACCCCGCCCAGCTCGCGGGTGTCATCGCCGACCTGGAACACGGGGGCGGGCCCCTGGCCGGGCTGGTCGATGCCACCAGGGTGGGTGTGGCCGGCCACTCCGACGGCGGCGACGTCACCGAAGCGGCGGTCAACAACTCCTGCTGCACCATCGCCGCCGTGCGCGCCGCGGTCATCCTCTCCGGCGCCCAGTTGGCCAGCTTCGACGCCCGCGGCCGGTACGGGACCGCCGGGCCGGCGACCCTGGTGATCCAGGGCGATCGCGACACCATCAACCCGCCCGGGTGCAGCCAGGCCATCTACG
>JAKAXG010000202.1 GCA_021827225.1 Actinomycetes bacterium
CTGACGCATTCCTCCTGACAGTTGATGTGGGTAGCGCTTCACCGTGGAGCAGGGATCGGGTATCCCGACGGCGGCCAGTGTGGACATCACACGCTCACTCGGCCCGCGGCGACTCCGGCCCTCATTCCTCCGGTGATAGCGCTCGACTTGATCCAGCTGCCGACCGATGGTCAGAACCGGATTGAGAGCGGTCATTGGCTCTTGGAACACCATGGCCATTTCTCGGCCCCGGACCTCTGCCATCGCCGACTGACTGAGAGCAGTCAGGTCTTGGCCCTTGAATTCGATCGTTCCCTCGATGCTCGTGTCGAGCTCCAGCTCAAGGAGTCTCATGATGCTCAAGGCGGTCATCGACTTCCCGCTACCTGATTCGCCGACCAGGCAGAGGGTTTCACCTACTCCCAGGGCGAAGCTGACGTCATCAACCGGTCTTATCTCCCCCCTACCCGTTCGAATGGCAGTTGTCACCCGTCGTAACTCGAGAAGCGCCATCATCTCCCTCCCTCCAGCCGCCGGTTGCGCTCCCTAGCGCCCGATCACTCGATGCGCTCATGCTTGGCCAAATTGGTGGCCACTACCTCAGCGGCCTGTGGGTACTTGATGCCGGCCCCCGTGTTGAGTAGCACCACTTCGTCGTCTGCAGACAGCCATCCGTCGCGGCGCAACTGCCGTGCTGCAGCAACCGTTGCTCCGCCCTCTGGGCAGATGAACATCCCCTCCGTCTCGGAAATGTCTTTCACGCCGCGAAGGAGATCCGGGTCATCGACCGCGACGGCGCAGCCGTCAGTTGCCCGCACTGCATCGAGTACCAAGAAGTCGCCCAGCGCCTTGGGTACGGTTATACCGAACGCCACAGTGCTGGCGTCCGCCCACGGCTGGGCGCTCCCTTCGTTCGCATCATAGGCGGCCACGATGGGAGCACAACCCGAGGCTTGCACAGCCACCAGTCTCGGCAGTCGCCGATCGATCCAACCGAGTTCCTGCAATTCGAGCAGTGCCTTGTATATCCCGATGATGCCCACGCCACCGCCGGTTGGATAGATGATCACATCGGGTACCCGCCAACCCAGCTGCTCGATTATCTCGAGGCCCATGGTCTTCTTGCCCTCGAGTCGGTACGGCTCCTTGAGCGTGGATGCCTCGAACCACCCGTGCCGCTGGGCCGCCTCTGCCGCGATGACGCCGGCGTCATTTATCAGTCCATCAACCAGGTAGATCGATGCGCCCGCCGCTGCGCACTCCACCCTGTTGATGTAGGGTGCGTCCTCGGGCATGACGATGCAGGCTCCTAGCCCAGCCCGGGCGGCGTAGGCTGCCCAGGCGGCTCCGGCGTTGCCATTCGTCGGCATGACTATGGTCTTGACACCGAGCTCGGCAGCCTTGGAGATTCCCGTGCTCGCACCTCTCGACTTGAACGTACCCGTCGGAAGTGAACTCTCATCCTTGACCAACAGATTCCGGAGGCCGATCCTCTCGCCCAAGCGAGGGACTGCGATGAGAGGTGTCATTCCTTCGCCGAACCCCACGACATGGTTCCTGTTCTCGACAGGCAGAAGTTCGTGATACCGCCACAGATCATGTGGCCGAGTGGCGATATCCCTTGGCGACGTTGCCTCTCTGACTCCGTCGAGGTCATACCTGGCGAGGAGGGGAGCGCCGCAAGCACATGTTCCCTGCAACTCTTTGGCGGAGTATTCCTTGTTGCAGCGTGAGCACTGCAGTCCGTTCAAGTAGCTATAAGGCATGATAACGGGGCTCTTACTCCTTCCATGACACGGCGACGGCCGTTAGGGCTGTCCGCCGTGATGACGTTCGACGATGGTCGCGACACGAGCACGATCGCGCGGTGTAAGTGGTGTGGTGCTGGCTACGTTGCCGAGGACCGACAGCAGATGGGACCGCGATTGCCGCTCTGCCTCATCCGCGTGCCGATCTGTGATGGCTCGGAGAATTGCCTCGTGGTGACCCAACCATTCCCGGGGCAGTCCGGCATCGGACCACGCTCTGTCGCGGATAGAGCGCCACAGAGGTCCATCCATCCTGATGATGAGGTCCAAGGCCAGGTGCGACAGGAACGGGTTCGGGCAAGCCCTGACTATCGCGGCATGTACGCCGAGGTCGGTGTGGGCCCGTCGCTCAGGCCGAGCCACCTCGAGCTCCATACCGCGCAGCAACTTCTTCAGTTCGCGCAAGCCGGAGGGGATCGGCGAAAGAGCGGCTTGGCGTATCACTTCTGGTTCGACCACAATTCTGGCCTCCAGGAGATCGATAATGTCACTTGGTCGGTCGAGCCCCGGCCCGCTGGGCTGACCCATGCCGTTTGCAACTGTGGACCGCACGAGGGTTCCGAGGCCTCGGCGGGTCTCGACATACCCGGCGAACTGGAGGCTTGACAACGCCTCCCGTACTGATGGACGACTCACGCCGAAGTGGGACGCCAGTTCGGCTTCGGTGGGAAGCCTGCTGCCGATGGGAAACTGACCTGCGCTTATGGCTGCCACGATTTGATCAGCTATCTGGGCGAACATGGGAGTGCCCTTGTCCACGAGCGTGAAAGGACCACCCTCCCATCCCTCCAGATCAGGCGCCGCGGAGACGCCTGCTGCACGAGGACGGTCTCCTCGCGGCGTCAAGTTACCTGCCTAGCCAGGAAGCCAAGCACAGATCTCCCTCCCTCCCCGAGCCATCCGTTCCCCCGAACCGCTCGAGGGCTAACCTACGACTTATCTGGTTGTCTGTCAACTAGGCAACCTGCCATTCAGGGGGAATGAACCAATGACCTTCGTCCCAGAGGACATCCTTCGCCTGCGCCTGCCGGCGACCCCCACTCTGCGGTCCGATGGCCGCGTGGCAGTTGCCGCCATAGAGGCCGTGACTCCTGGTGGTTCCGGATACGGAGCGATCCTGTGGCGATTCTCCAGCAAAGGCGAAGGTAGTCCTCTCATCGCCGAAGGGCCCCACCGTCGGCAGGCCCAGCCCAAGTTCGGACTCAAGGGCGATACGCTCGCCTTCCTCTCCGGCGAGGACGAGTTGCGGGAGCTCTGGTGCTGTTCGTCTACAGGTGAGCGCCTCGAATGTCTCGCCTCCTTCGATGGCGAGATCAAGGCGTTTGATTGGACTCCCACCGGTTCGCTGGTGGCGGTGGTGCACGTCCCGGTCCCGGCCGACCCCGATGAGCCCCAGGTCGTTTCCTGGCTGCGCTACAAGTCTGACGGATCCGTCATCGCACCCTACGGGCGGAGCGAGGTGTGGGTGATCCACCCTTCAGGCGAGCGCGCCCTTCTCGCTCGGCATCCGGAGATGATCTCCCTTCTCGTCACCAACGGTCGCTACACGGCCTACGCGGTCGAGGGTCGAAGGCCCGATGGCGTCTACGAGCAATCTGAGGTGCGGCTTGTCGAAGACGACGGTTCCGATGAGCTGTTGTGGCGGTGCCCTTCCAAGATCATGGCCCTGGCCATCGCTCCGACTACCGACAGAGTGGTTGTCGCAGCGAGCGGAACACCCACCCACGGCGTCGTCCCCGTCCAGCTTTGGAGGATTGACGGCCCAGGTAAGCCGGAGCCGGCTATCGATCTCGAGATCGAAGTAGGCTACGCCGTCTGCGGCGACACCCGTCCTCGCGCCACTCCCTCGATCGTCCATTTCCTGCCTGGAGACGAGGTCTTGTTCGCGGCAACGTCCCGTGGGGAGGTGGGCCTATGGAGAGCGTCACTGGCAACCGGTGTAGCCAACCGGCTCACGCCGGAGGGAACCTCGCTGACCGACATGTCACCACCGCGAGGAGGGCAAGTTGCCGTATGCCTCGAGCGCTGCGATACGCCCTGCGAACTGCACCTGGTTTCGCTCCCGCCATCGCACACCTCGGGGCGTCGATCCAGCGAGCGCCCTTCCGATTCAGTCCTCGAGGCTGCTACCCGCCAGGTGTCATCGCTGAACTCTGCCTGGATCGGGCGGCGAGATACTGCCATTCCTCAGATGCTCGAGATACCCCGGTCAGATGGTGGTTCCATTCCTGCTCTGCTTTATCCGGCTGCGGGGGTCTCGTCGGCACATCCCGGGCCCCTTCTGGTACGGGTCCACGGCGGCCCCCACCTGTGCTACGGCAGCGCATTCGACCTGGAAACCCAGATAGAAGTGGCCGCAGGGTTTTCGGTCCTACTCCCCAACCTGCGAGGCAGCGCAGGATACGGCCGGGCCTTCCGCGAGGCTAGTGTCGGCGAGTGGGGCGGCAAGGACTACGCGGAGCTCATGGACTGCGTGGAATTCGCAACCGATCGTGATGAGATCGATCCCCACCGCGTGTACCTCGCCGGCGGCAGCTACGGTGGTTACCTGACGAACTGGGCGGTGACGCAGACTGGATATTTCCGGGCTGCAATTTCTGAACGATCGGTTTCGAACCTGGTTTCCAAATATGGGACAGCCGACAACGGATTCGCTACCAACCGCGAAGAGATGGGGGGTCTCGATTTATTCGACGACGGAATCATCGAGCTATTCAGGCGTTCTCCACTGCATTACGCCGACCGTGTCACCACGCCCTTATTGCTCATCCATGGCGAGCAGGACCAGCGCTGCCCGATAGAGCAGGCGGAGCAATTCTTTGTCGCGCTTCGGCGCCTCGGCAAAGAAGTCTCTTTTGCACGGTTCCCCGGAGAGTCGCACGGTCTGCCATACAGGGGTCGGCCCAGCCGGCGGATCTCACGGCTACATCTAATACTCTCATGGCTGTCCGAACACTGAGACGTGCCGTCGCCCGGGGCTCCCTTCTCTTCGGCGACTATCCAAGTGGCATGGCTATGCAAGTCGCATGGCGAGCCGCCGGTCAGTCGAAGCTCAGCCCCGGGCGGGTCGGGGGCGCGCCCCCCGCCTGCTGGTGGCGCAGCCGGCCGGCGGCGACGGTGGCCTGCACCTGCCAGTCGGGTGACACCACGACCACATCGGCGTCGAAGCCGGCCACCAGCCGGCCCTTGCTCCCGGCGTAACCGGCGAGCCGGGCCGGGGTGGCGCTGGCCATGGTCACGGCGTCGGCCAGACAGACCCCCGCCTGCTCGACCATGGTCCGCACCCCGTCGATCAGCATCCGGGTGCTGCCGGCGATGGTGCCGCTCTCCTGCCGGCAGCAGCCGGCGTCGTCGATGATGACGGTCATCCCGAACAGCCGGTAGGAGCCGGCCGCCAGGCCGGCCGGGGCCACCGCGTCCGACACCAGCGCCACCCGGTCCGGGCCGCACAGGACGGCCAGGAGCCGCAGGGCGGCCGGGTGCACGTGGACACCGTCGGCGATCACCTCCAACGCCACCCGGGGATCGGCCAGCAGGGCGGCCAGCGGTCCCGGGTCGCGGTGGTTGAACGCCCGCATGGCGTTGAAGGTGTGGTTGCCCAGGCGGACGCCGGCGTCGATGGCCGCCTGGGTCTGCTCCACGCTGGCGTCGGTGTGACCGGCCGCCACCAGGATCCCCCGGTCGCAGGCCCAGCGGATGGCCTGGACGGCCCCGTCCGCCTCGGGCGCCAGGGTGAGGTGCCGCAGGGCCCCGGGGGCGGCCCGCTCGAGGGCCTCCAACTCGGGCACGGAGGCGGGGCGGACCTGTCGGATGTCCATGGCCCCGATCCGGTCAGGGTTGATGAACGGGCCCTCGGCGTGCAGGCCCAGGACCCCGCTGCCCGGTTCGGCCATCAGCTCCGCCACCGCCCGGGCCACCGATACCAGCCGCTCCGCCGACGCCGCGGCGAGCGTCGCATGGAAGGCGGTCACCCCGCCGGACGCCACGAAGCGGGCCAGCCGCCGCAGCACCTCCGGGTCGCCTTGGGCCACGGCCCAGCCCCCGGCGCCGTGGATGTGCAGATCGATCAGGCCGGGCAGCAACCAGGCCGGGCGCACGTCCACGACCGGCACCCCCGGATCGGCCGGCCCGACGGCACCGATGGTGCCGCCATCGAGGACCAGGTACCCGTCGACCTCCCCGTCGGGGGTGACGATCCGCGTCGAGCGCAGGGCCACCGGCCCGGGGCCCAGCATCTCCCCCAGGCGGGAACCGGTCACGGCCGGCCGGGCGGGTGCAGAGCAACCATCGGCCGAAACTACCGCCGGGCGGGGCCGCTGCGGCCGGCCCCGCCGGCGACGGCGGGCGAACCACCCGGTCGAGCGGTAGGCGGCTGCCAGACTGCAGCGGTGCCCGAGACTTTCACCGAAGTGCTGGAAATCGAGGTCGACCCGCGCCGTGCGCTGGTGCACGAGGCCGGGTGGCAGTCCTGGAGCCCGGAGGGAACCTACCCGGTGGCGGCCACTTCCCCCCGTCCCCGCCGGGCGGTGTGGCAGACGATGGCGTTCCGGCCGGAGCGGCCGGCCCCGGCCCGCGGGTTCCAGGGCGAGGGTCTCCTCGCCGTCGACCCGGGCGACGGCGGCCCGGTCCGGCTGGTGGCCGGCGGCAAGCTGCCTGCCGAGGTTCCATCGGTGCGGGCCGAGCTGGTGACCCCGACGACGCTCCAGGTGAGCGCCAACGGGCCGGTGACGGTCAGCGAAACCCCGGATCCGCTACCCGCCGCCCTGGCCGGCTGGGCCACCCGGCTGGCCGAGGCTGCAGGCCTGGCCCGGCCCCGGCCCATCCCGCCGGTGTGGTGCAGCTGGTACTGCTACTGGCGCGGCGTCACCGCCGCCGACGTGGCGACCAACGAGGCCGACGCCCGCCGGCTCGGGATCGGCGTGGAGGTCATACAGATCGACGACGGCTGGCAGGCCGCCATCGGTGACTGGGACGCCGTCGATCCCCGCTTCGGGGACCTGGCCGCATGTGTCGGGCAGCTGCGGGAGCGGGGACGGGCCGTCGGGATATGGCTGGCCCCGTTCCTGGCGGTACCCGGCTCCCGTCTGGCCAGCGAACATCCGGAGTGGCTGGTGCCGGAGGTGAGCGCCGGCTTCAACTGGGACGCCCCGCTGCGGGTGCTGGACAGCACCCATCCCGGCGCGGCCGAGTACCTGCACTCCTGCGTCCGGCGGCTGGCCGAGCTGGGGATCAGTTACTTCAAGTTCGACTTCCTCTACGCCGCCGCGGTGGAAGGGGCCCGCCACCGGGACCTGGACGCCATCGCCGCCTACCGGGAGGCCATGGCGCTGCTGCGGGACGCGGCCGGACCGGGAGCGACCGTGCTCGGCTGCGGCGCGCCCCTCCTGCCCAGTCTGGGCCTGGTCGACGCCATGCGCATCAGCCCCGACGTGATGCCGTCGTGGGAACCCCCGGAGGGGGACGTGAGCCAACCGGGGGGAAGGTCGGCCGTGCTGGGCGGAGCGGCCCGGGCCCACATGAACGGCCGGTTCTGGCTCAACGATCCCGATTGCCTGCTGGCCCGCCCGGGCGTCGAGCACCGGGAGGCGTGGGCCGAC
>JAKAXG010000203.1 GCA_021827225.1 Actinomycetes bacterium
GCACCTTTCCCTCCGGCATGCGCCACCAGTTCTAGCCCTCCGGGGGTCCTCCCGGGGGGCGGGCCCGCTCCCGGGCGGGGCCCGCCGTGCCGGCCCCGGCGCCGGGCGCCGGCCGGCGACCGCCCAGGTCGCCGGCCCTGGTCATGGTCACTATCGGGGAGCGGGCGATCAGCACCACTCCCACCACCATGGCCACCACCCCGGCCAGCTCCACCGCCAGCAGCGGCCACCGCAGGCTCAGGTGCTCACCGTAGACGCCCACCCCGAAGGCGATCCCGGTCAGAGGTTCGGCCACCGTGGTGGCGGGCAGTGACGCGTCGAGGGGCGCGGCCTCGAACGCCGACTGGTTCAGGAGCAGGGCCACCACCGCCACCGCCACCAGGGCGTAGGGGGGCCACGAGGACAGCACCGTGAGCAGCCCGGAGGAGAACCCGACCTCGGTGCGCTGGGTGAGGGCGTCCTGCAGCCCGTAGAGGACCCCGGCCCCGATGGCCAGGTAGGTGGCTTCGCGGTAGGACGAGGACCGGCGCCCGAGGCTGACCGCCACGCAGGTGACGAGGGCGATGGCGCCCACCGCGATCACCCAGTTGGGCCAGGGCAGCTTGTCCGCCCGTCCCCCGTAGGGGTCGCCAGCGGTGACGAAGGCCGCCAGGCCGGCGATGAGCGCCACCGCCCCTACCCATTCCCGGCCCCCCAGCCGGCGCTTGTGCCACACCGCCGAGAGGGGGAGGGCGAAGAGCACGTTGGTGGCCATGATGGGCTCGACCAGGGCCAGGCTCCCCCGGTCCAGGGCGGCGGCGCCGAGCAGCTGGCCACCGACCATGGCGGCGATCCCGCCCAGCCACATGGGACGGCGGAGCAGTTGGCGCAGCAGCCGGAACGACAGGCGCTCGTCCGCCGGCTCCTGCTCGGCCGCCTTCTGCTGCAGGACGAAGCCGACGGCGATGAGCAGCGCCCCGCCCAGACCGGTTCCAACCGCAGCCGGATGCAACGGCCGAACCTACGCGGCCGGCGCTGGCCCCACCCGGATGAGCCGGCCAGGCCGGCGGGCACCACCCTCCACGACATCCAGGGCGGCGGGAGGGATCGGCGCGAAGGTCACCCAGTCGACCTTCCCGTTCCCCCGGGTTCCTAACGGTCAGCGGCCCCGAGCGTCCCCGGCCCGCCCCACCGTCCCGGGCCGCCCCGCCCGGCCGTCCCGGCCGGGGGCGCCGTGACACCGGGCCGGCGCCGGGTAGATGGGGCGGGACCGAACTCGATCGAGCGGAGAACGTTGGAATCGCGCCTGGTAGTCACGCCGGTGGGCCGGGGGTGACCTCTACCCGACTGGACCGGCTGCAGGAGCACCTGCCCGCCTGGCTGGTGGAGCGGGCCCGCTCCGGAGCGGAGACGATGACCGACAAGCTCGGCGGCCCGGCCCGCCGGCGGGTCATCATCATCCTGGCCCTGATCCTGGCCCTCGACAGCGCCGACAAGGGTGCCGTCGGCGCCATGGCCCCCCAGCTCGAGGCGTCGTTCGGTATCGGGAACCTGGACATCGGGATCCTGGCCACGGCGTCGTCGCTGATCGGCGCGGCGGCCAGCCTGCCCATGGGTGTCCTCTCCGACAAGACCAGGCGGGTGCGCCTGCTCGAGATCAGCATCGTCGTCTGGTCGGTGGCCGAGGCGGTGAGCGGCTTCTCCAACTCGTTCATCATGCTGCTGCTGACCCGCCTGGCCCTCGGGGCGATCACCGCCACCGCCGGCCCGGCGATCGGGTCGCTGACAGGGGACTTCTTCCCGGCCGCCGAGCGCTCGCGCATCTACGGTTTCATCCTCACCGGCGAGCTGCTCGGCGCCGGGGGCGGCCTGCTGATCTCGGGCGACATCGGCGCGGCCATCGGCTGGCGGGCCGGGTTCATCGTGCTGGCCCTGCCCAGCCTGGCGCTGGCCTGGGTGGTGCACCGCTACCTGCCCGAACCGGCCCGGGGCGGGCAGAGCTGGATCGAGGTGGGCGCCGAGGAGATCGCCACCGCGGAGGAGGCCGGGGACGGACCGGACCGGGTGCAGGCGGCCGCCGCGGGCGGGGGGCTCGGTTGCGGCCAACCCGACGCCGAGGCCATGCCCCTCCAGCGGGTGGAGGAGCTCGACATCGACCCGAACCCAGAGACGGTCATACACGACGACCCCGACCGGATGGGGATCCTCGACGCGCTGAGATGGGTCCTCAAGGTCAGGACCAACGTGCTGCTCATCGTGTCGTCCGCCCTCGGTTACTTCTTCTACGCCGGGCTGAAGAGCTTCGCCGTCATCTTCGCCCGGGGCCAGTACGGCATCAGCGAATCCATCGCCACCCTTCTGGCGGTCGCCGTGGGCGCCGCCGCCATCGCCGGCATCATCATGGGCGGACGGTTGGCGGACGGATGGCTGGGGAAGGGGCGGGTGGACGCCCGCCTGATCGTCGCCGGTATCGGCTACCTGGCGGCCGCCTTGATATTCATACCGGCGCTGCTCACCCACAACCTGGTCCTGGCCCTGCCGCTGGTGGCCGTGGCCGCGGCCGCCCTGTCAGGGCCGAACTCGCCCGGCGACGCCGCCCGCCTGGATGTGGTCCCGTCCCGGATGTGGGGGCGCACCGAAGCCATCCGGACGTTCCTGCGCACCCTGCTGGAGGCGTTCGCGCCCCTCCTGTTCGGCTTCGTGTCGCAGATGTTGGGCAGCCCCGGCCAGGTCAACCTGGGCTCGGGGGTGAACAACAGAGCGGCCCAGGTCTCAGCCGCCTCCGCCCACGGGCTGTCCCTCACGTTCCTGGTGATGCTGGTCCCCCTGGCCGCCAGCGGGTACTTCGTGCTGCGGGCCCGCCGCTCCTACCCGACCGACGTGGCCTCGGCGGCCGAGTCGGAGAGGGAGATTTCCTCCGGCGGGGCGCCCGGCTCGGAGATGGCCGTGGGCACCGACCCGGCGTGAGAGCCGGGACGGTTCAGGAGAAAAGTCCCAGCCCCTTGCCGGCCGGGCTCTCCCCGGGGGATCCGGCCATTCCGCCCACACCGAAGCGGTAACCCCGGTCGAGGACCCCGAGACCGTCGATCAGCTCGGGGTAGCAGCCGGCGTCGAAGGCCCTGATGAACTTCGACGCCGCCAGGGGGAGGGTGACCACCACCGGGAGGTGGTAGCCGGTACGGAACAGCCGTACCGACCTCTCCTTGACCACGATCCGCCGGATCGAGGCCTCGGTGCCGATCACCGCCTGCAGATAGCGGGCGAGGACGCACTCGCTGACCTCGGCCGGGATCCCGCGGGCTCCCTCGGCGGCCAGGGACCCGGCGATGTCGCCGGGAGAGCTTCCCATGGACTCCACGTGACGCCGGACTGACCGGCGTAGCTCACGGCTACTCAACTCATGACTCATATCGAGCTCCGCTCCTGCCAGACCAATCGGGTTTCGGCGTTCCGGTGCCAACCAGCTACCCGCTGTCGACGCCCAGAACCAGTCGTACTCCTTCGGGGCCTGACCCGCCCGGAAAAATGTTCACCCGGCCTTCTCTCAACTCCAGCCTGGCCGGTCGACGTTCTGAGCGGTCGAGTCGGGGACTCGGTGTAGCCCAGTTCAAGGTGGCGTCCGCTTGCGCCGATGCCTTCCCCGGAAAGGGAGCCACAACTCGACGCGGGCGCGGATCGCGGCGGAGGTAAGAGAAGTGAGTTTGAATCAGACGCGGCGCGTCACGCGCCGGTTCGGGGCCGTAGCCGGGCGCGTCACAGCGTCGGTAGCGGCGATGTCGGGGGCCGGCCTGGCGCTCGTGGTGGCCGGATCGGCAGACCCGGCTGCGGCCGCCACGGCCGCGTCGGTGACGCCGGGCTACTGGCTCGCCGCCGCCGATGGCGGCGTCTACAGCTACGACGCCCAGTGGCTGGGAGCGCTGCGCGGCACCCCCCTGAACCGTCCCATCGTCGGCGCCGCCGCCACCCCCGACGGCCAGGGCTACTGGATGGTCGGCTCCGACGGCGGGGTGTTCAGCTACGGCGACGCCCACTTCTACGGCTCCACCGGCGGCATCCGGCTCAACCAGCCCATCGTCGGCATGGCCGCCGATCCGGCCACCGGGGGCTACTGGATGGTCGCGGCCGACGGCGGGGTGTTCTCCTACAACGCCCCGTTCCTGGGATCCACCGGCGGCATGCGGCTCAACCAGCCCATCGTCGGCATGGCCCCCACCCCCGACGGGCAGGGCTACTGGCTGGTGGCCGCCGACGGCGGCATCTTCGCTTTCGGCGACGCCCGCTTCTACGGCTCCACCGGCGGCATCCACCTCAACCAGCCCATCGTCGGCATGGCCGCCACCCCCGACGGTCACGGCTACTGGCTGGTGGCCCGCGACGGCGGCATCTTCAGCTACGGCGACGCCCAGTTCTTCGGCTCCACCGGGGGCATGAGGCTGGCCAAGCCGATCATCGGCATGGCCGCCACCAGCGACGGCCGCGGGTACTGGCTGGCGGCCGCGGACGGAGGCGTCTTCACCTTCGGCGACGCCCCGTTCCTCGGCTCGGCCGGGGCGTCCGGCAGCCCGATCCCGTTCACGGCGATCATGGCCACCACCCACGGCAGTGTCGGGGCCACCCACGGCGACGGCATGCCGCTGCCGGGCACCATCGGCTACGACGTCTCCCGCTGGCAGTGCGGGGGCCTGCCGGCACCGCGCAACTTCGCCGTGGTGCAGGTCTCCGGCGGTTCGATCGACGGCGGCCCCAACCCCTGCTACGCCCAGCAGGCGGCCTGGGCCGGCCAGAACATGTCGGCCTACATATTCGGCGACCACCTCCCCTCGCCGGCACCGCCGGAGTCGCTCAGCGGCCCGGGCGGAATCTGCAACGGCAACACCACCTGCCAGGGCTACAACTTCGGCTACTACTGGGCCCGCCACTGGGTGGCCTACTCCCAGAGCGTGGGGGTCGACCCGGCGTTCTGGTGGCTGGACGTGGAAACCGGGTACTGGTCGTCGGACCTGACCACCAACGCCGCGGTCATCCGGGGGGCCATCGACGGTCTGCACTCGACCGGCGCCGGCGCCGGGATCTACTCCACCTCCTACCAGTGGCCCCGGATCGCCGGGTCCCTGACCTTCCCGGGCATACCCATCTGGGCGGCCGGCGCCGACTACGTGACCGGCGACGCCTACTCGGCGACGGCGTTCTGCACCAACGGCGGGTTCTCCTTCGCCGGCGGGAGGATGACCCTCGTGCAGTACGGCTACGGGGTGGCCGGCGGGCCGGCCCAGTACGACCCCGACTACGCCTGCGGCTGACCGGCTGACCGGCTGACCGGCGGGTCGCCCCGGGGCGCCGTCCGGGGGTGGGCGGGGGCGTGGCAGACTTCTGGACCCCCCTTCCTCTTCCCGTGCATCTGTCCCCACCGTGAGCCGCCGCGTCCATCTCCGCCCCTGGCAGAAAGAAGCCCTCGAGCGCTTCCTCC
The DNA here is from genome assembly GCA_021827225.1 of Actinomycetes bacterium. The sequence goes on from JAKAXG010000203.1 coordinate 5,447, forward strand.
AGGCCGGCGCATCCGACTTCCTGACGGTGGCCACCCCCGGCGCCGGTAAGACGACCTTCGCCCTGACCGCCGCGGTCAACCGGCTGGCCGCCCCTGACGGCCCCCGCCGGCTGATCGTGGTCGCCCCCACCGCCCACCTGAAGCGGCAGTGGGCCGCGGCGGCCGCCTCTTTCGGGGTCCACCTGGACCACCAGTGGGCGCCGGCGGATGGGAGCCTCCCCCCGGACATGCACGGGATCGTCACGACCTACCAGCAGGTGGCGGCCTGCGCCCCCCTCCTGGCGTCGCAGGCCGCCCGTTCGATGGTCATCTTCGACGAGATCCACCACGCCGGCGACGACCGGGCGTGGGGCTCATCGGTCCGCCAGGCGTTCGAGGGGGCGGCGCTTCGCCTGTCGCTGTCGGGAACCCCGTTCCGCTCCGACACGCGGAGCATCCCGTTCCTGCGCTACGAGCTCGACGAGGCCCGCCCGGACTACGAGTACGGCTACGGGCAGGCCCTGGCCGACGGCCGGGTCGTGCGCCCCGTGTACTTCCCGAGGGCCAACGGCCAGATGGAGTGGAGCGCCCCGGACGGCTCCACCTGGTCGGCCAGCTTCGACGACGCCCTCGACACCGTCCGGGCCAACCAGCGCCTGCGGGCGGCGTTGTCGCTCGACGGCGACTGGCTACCGACCGTCCTCGAGGCCGGCCACGAGCGCCTGGTCGACCTGCGCCGCCACCACCCGAACGCCGGCGGGCTGGTCATCGCCACCGACCAGGACCACGCCCGGGGCATCGCCGACGCCCTGGCCTGGCGTCACGGGGTGAAGGCGGTGGTGGCCACCTCCGACGACGCCGGAGCGTCGGACCGCATCGCCGCCTTCGCCGCCTCGGACGAGCCGTGGCTGGTCGCCGTGCGCATGGTCTCCGAGGGGGTGGACATCCCCCGCCTGCGGGTGGGGGTGTACGCCACCACCACGACCACCGAGTTGTTCTTCCGCCAGGCCGTCGGCCGGCTGGTGCGCTGGACCCCCGGGGTGCCCAACCAGAGGTCCTACCTGTTCATCCCCGACGACGCCCGGCTGCGGAGCTGGGCCTACCGCATCTCCGAGACCCGCCGGCACTCCCTGCGCAGGGACAGCGAGGAGCGCCCCGAGGCCGACCCGGCCCAGCTGGACGAGCTCCGCGAGGAGCAGGTCCGCGACTCCGAGCAGCTGTCTCTGTTCGCCGTGATCTCGGCGGTGGCCACCGACATGCACGACAGCGACGGCCATTCCGCCGCCGGCGGGTCCGGGCTCCTGCCGGGCGAGGACGGGGAGGGACCCGGCGGCGACGGCGCCGAGGCGGACGAGAGCCTGGTGGTGGACCTGCCGGTGCTGGCCGGCCCCGCCGGCCAGCACCTGTCCGCCCCCGGCGGGCCGGGCACCCCGGGGGTGGTGCTGACCCGGCGGGAGCTGAAGACCCGCCTGCGCGACGCCAACGCCGAGATGGCCCGGTCCCTGGCCCACAAGACCGGCTGGCCCCACGCCAAGGTCAACGCCGAGCTCAACCGCCTGGCCGGCGTGCGCCGGGTCACCGAGGCCACGGTGGAGCAGCTCCAGCGCCGGCTGCGCCAGGCCGAGCACTGGTACAACCGCATCTGAGACACCCCTCCCGGCCGATTGGCGGATATTTGCCCTATACGGGCAGAAATCCGCCAATCGACGCCCCGGCCCCGGCTTCCGGAGGCTCAGCGCCCCTCGCCGCTGTACACGCAGCCCGACGTGCACGTCTCGCGCACCACCACCCGGGCCAGGGGCAGGGCGGGGGCCAGCCGGTCCCAGATCCAGCGGGCCAGGTTCTCGCTGGTGGGGTTGTCCAGGCCGTCCACCTCGTTGAGGTAGCGGTGGTCGAGCCGGTCGTGGAGGGGGGCGAAGGCCGCCTTGAGGTCGGCGAAGTCCATCACCCAGCCGGTGG
>JAKAXG010000204.1 GCA_021827225.1 Actinomycetes bacterium
CGGGGAGTCCTCGACGTCGACGACCCGGCCGCCCCCCGCCTCCACCGCCGAGACGGCGAAGGCGGCGGGCTGGGGGGCGACGGCGATGCGGGGGGCCGGCGCCGTCACCGCGACGACTCCCCGTGGCGGCCGGCCCCACCCTGAAAACGGGCCACCCCCTCGGCCAGCTCCTCCGACCCCAGCGACACCCGCCCGTGCGACAGCTCCACCCCGAGGGCGTCGGCCTCGGCCAGCCCCTCCTGTTCCAGCGCCGACAGCCGGTCGTGGCGCAGGCAGTCCTGCGGCAGGGCGGCCAGCGAGGCGGCCAGCTCCTCGGCCGCCGCCCGGGCCTGCCCGGAAGGCACCACCCGGTTGGCCAACCCGATGGCCAGCGCCTCGTCCGCCCCCACCGGCCGGCCGGTGAGGATCAGGTCCATGGCCCGGCTGGCCCCGATGAGCCGGGGCAGGCGGACGGTGCCGCCGTCGACCAGCGGCACCCCCCACCGCCGGCAGAACACCCCGAAGGTGGCGTCCTCCTCCACCACCCGCAGATCGCACCACAGCGCCAGCTCGAAGCCGCCGGCCACCGCGTAACCGGACACGGCGGCGATCACCGGCTTGGTCAGGCGCATCCTGGTCGGGCCCATGGGGCCGTCGCCGTCGTCGGTGACCCGGTTGGTCCGGGGGGTGGTCATGGCCTTGAGGTCGGCGCCGGCGCAGAAGGTGCCGCCCGCCCCCCACAGCACCGCCACCGAGAGCGAGTCGTCGGCGTCGAAGGCCCGGAAGGCGTCGGCCAGGTCGGCGGCGGTGGGGCCGTCGACGGCGTTGCGCGCCGACGGGCGGTCCAGGATGACGGTGAGCACGGCCCCGTTCCGTTCGGTGCGGACCGGCAGGACCGGATCGGAGGCGGCCATCACATGCGCTCCGGCGACTCGATGCCCAGCACCGAGAGGCCCTTTCCGAGGACCGAGGCGGTCATGGCGCACAGCACCAGGCGGCTGTTGCGGGCCACCTCGTCGGGTGCCTTGAGTACCGGGCAGGTCTCGAAGAACGTGGTGAACAGCCCGGCCGTGTCGAACAGGTAGGCGCACAGCTTGTGGGGGCTCCACGTGTCGAGGGTGGCCTCGACGGCCGCCGGGAACTCGAGCAGCGCCAGCGCCAGGTCCCGCTCGGCCGGTTCGGCCACCACCACCGGGAACTCGCCGGCCAGGTACGGCGCCGGGTCGATCTGCCCCCGGCGGAAGATCGACAGACAACGCACCCGGGCGTACTGCAGGTACGGGGCGGTGTTGCCGTCGAAGCTCAGCATCCGGTCGTAGTCGAACACGTAGTCCCGCACCCGGTCGGTGGACAGGTCGGCGTACTTCACCGCCCCGATGCCCACCATCCGGGCCACCTCGGCCCGCTCCGCGTCGGACAGCTCCGGGTTCTTCTCGGCCACCGCGGCGGCGGCCCGCTCCACCGCCTCGTCCAGCAGGTCGACCAGCTTGACGGTACCGCCGGCCCGGGTCTTGAACATCTTGCGGTCGGCGCCGAGCATGTTCCCGAACGGGACGTGCACGGCCTGCTCCGGCGAGGGAAGCCAGCCGGCCTCGGCGGCCACCGCGAAGCACATGGCCAGGTGCTGGGCCTGGGGGGCGCCCACCACGTAGAGGGCGAGGTCGGCGCCGAGCCGGCCGAAGCGGTCCCGCAGGGCGGCCAGGTCGGTGGTGGCGTAGCCGTACCCGCCGTCTGACTTCTGCACGATGAGCGGCAGCGGGCTGCCGTCCCGGTTGGTCCAGCCCGGCGGGAAGACGCACTGGGCTCCCTCGCTCTCGACCAGCAGGCCCTTCTCCCGCAGGTCGTCGACCACGGCCGGCAGCATGGGGTTGTAGAAGCTCTCCCCCACCACGTCGCCGCGGGTCAGCAGCACCCCCAGCTTGGCGTACACCTCCTGGAAGTAGGCCAGGCTCTGGTCGACGAGGACCTGCCACAACCGGAGGGTCTCGGGGTCGCCGGACTGGAGCAGCACGACCCGCCGCCGGCTGCGGTCCTGGAACTCGGGGGAGGCGTCGAACGCGGCCCGGGCCTGGCGGTAGAACGAGTCGAGGTCGCCCACCGACAGCTCGTGGGCGGCCGCCTCCTCCCCCATGTCGAGGAGGTGCTCGATGAGCATCCCGAAGGGGGTCCCCCAGTCGCCGATGTGGTTCTCCCGGACGACCCGGTGGCCGGCGAAGTCGAGCAGGCGGCACACCGCGTCGCCGATGACGGTGGTCCGCAGGTGGCCGGCGTGCATCTCCTTGGCCACGTTCGGGTGGGAGTAGTCGACCACCACCGTCAGCGGCTGCCCGGCCGGGGCCACGCCCAGGCGGGGGTCGGCCACCTGCAGGGACAGGCGGGAGGACAGGTAGCCGGCGGAGAGGGTCAGGTTGATGAACCCCTGCGGCGCCACCTCCACCGAGGCGCACACCTCCCCCAGGTCGGCGGCGGCGGCCACCTCGGCCGCCACCTCGGCCGGCTTGCGCCCCAGCCGCTTGGCGAGGGCCATGGCCCCGTTGGCCTGGAAGTCCACGCCGGGGCGGGTGGAGGGCCGGACCACCGGGTCGGCTCCGGGCTCGACGCTGTCGAACGCCCGCCGGAGTGCCGCGGACAGGATGTCAGATAGACCGGCCATACCTCCATCGTGGAAAAAAGGACGGCCGTTGCGCCAACCAGTTCCACCCGGGCGACCCCCGTGGCGCCGCTACGGTGGCGGCCCCATGACCGAAACGCCCTCCACCCCCCTCCGCTTCTCGGCCGTCGACCTGGACCGGCCCGGCCTGTCGGTGCTGCAGGGAATCGACTGGGTGGTGGGTGAAGACGAGCGCTGGGTGGTGCTCGGGCCCAACGGGTCGGGGAAGACCACCCTGTTCGAGCTGGCCTCCGGCTACCTGCACCCGACCCGGGGCAGCGTGGAGATCCTCGGCCATCTCCTGGGCCGGGTCGACGTGCGCCGGCTGCGCGAGCGCATCGGGCTGGTCTCGAGCTCGCTGGTGAAGAAGCTGGTGCCGGAGATCACCGCCGCCGACGTGGTGGTGTCAGGCCGCCACGGGGCGCTCGAGCCGTGGTGGCAGCCCTACACCGACGACGAGCGCACCCGGGCCCGGAAGCTGCTCGACGACGCCGGCTTCGCCGCCATCACCGACCGGCGCTTCGGGTTCCTCTCCGACGGGGAGCGCCAGCAGGTGCTGCTGGCCCGGGCGCTCATGAACGAGCCTGAGCTGCTGCTCCTCGACGAGCCGGCCGCCGGGCTCGACGTCGGCGGCCGGGAGCGCCTGGTCGGCTACCTGGGCCGGCTGGCGTCGCTTCCCGAGCACCCGGCCACGATCATGATCACGCACCACGTGGAGGAGATCCCCCCGGGCTTCACCCACGCCCTCCTGCTGCGCCACGGGGCGGTGGTGGCGGCCGGGCCCCTGGAGGAGGTCCTCACCGGGGCCCGGCTCTCGGAGACGTTCGGGCTCCGCCTGGTGCTGGACGCGACCGACGGGAGGTGGTCCTGCCGGGCCGGCTGAACGGCCGCCGCCGGCCGCGAGCGGAGGCGGCTAGGAGGCCAGCTGCTCCTTGAGGAAGCTGACGGTGCGGTCCCAGGCCAGCCGGGCCTGCTCCGGGTCGTAGGTGCCGAGCCGGTTCTCGTCGTTCAAGAAGGCGTGGCCGGCCGGGTAGCGGTGGATGATCGGCTCGCGTCCGGTGCCGGACCTGATCTTCTCGGCCAGCTCGTCGGCCGAGGCGACCGGCAGGAACTCGTCCTGCTCGCCGAAATGGGCCATCACCGCGGCCTGCAGGCCGGCGAAGTCCTCCGGCCACTGGCCCACCGGGTAGAACGGCACGGCGGCGGCCACCTTGCCGCCCTCCTGGGCGGCCAGGGTCAGCACGAAGGCACCGCCCATGCAGAAGCCGACCACGCCCACCTGGTCGCCGTCGACGTCGTCGCGCGACAGCAGGAAGTCGACCGCACCGGCCAGGTCGCGGGCCGCCCGGTCGACCGGGAGGCTCTGCATGAGCTGGCCGGCCTCGTCGGCGTCGTGGGTGGTGGCCCCGCCGTAGAGGTCCGGGGCCAGGGCCACGAAGCCCTCGGCCGCGAAGCGGTCAACCAGCGAGGCGATGTGGGAGGTGAGGCCCCACCATTCCTGGATGACCACCAGGCCGGGGCCGCGGCCGGAGCCGGGGACCTTCAGGTACCCGTGGGCCTGGTTGCCGTTGCTCGGGAAGGTGACGTTCTGAGGAGACTTCTCTTCGTTCACGGCGTCAGTCCCGGGCGGCGACGAACTTGTCGAGGCGGGCGTCCACGTCACGAACCGAGTACAGGTTGCGCTCGAGCGTCTCGGTCAGCCACCGCTCCACGACGGTCCTGCTGTCCCCCTCGGGGAGGAGCCCCCACAGGTCGAGCAGGCTGTCCCGGACGATGGAAGCCGACACTGACCCCTGTCCCTCGAGCTGGCGGCGGAAGGCGGTCACGGCTGCCTCGATCCGCTCGCTGGCGTCTGAGTTCTCCTGGCTGGTGGCGGAAACTTCGGTCGCTTCGGTCACGGGTTCAGACTAGGTCAGGATCAGCGAATACCGGTTCGCGCTTCTCGAAGTAGGCCCGCACCGCCTCGGCCTGGTTGGGGCTGCCGATGAGGGCGGCCATCTCCTTCGACTCGTCGAGGAACTGCTGGGCCCGGTCCACCCGCCCGGACTGGTTCAACAGCCGCTTGCCGGCCCGGATGGCGTAGGGGTTCTTGCCGGCTATCTCGGCGGCCAGCTCCAGGGCGTCCCCGAGGGGGTCCTGGCTGACCCGGGTGGCCAGGCCGATGCGGACCGCCTCCTCCCCCGAGACCATGCGGCCGGTCCAGGTGAGCTCCTTGGCGACGTCCGGCCCCACCAGCCGGGGCAGGACCTCGGTGCCGGTCATGTCGGGCACCAGGCCCCAGCGGATCTCCAGCACGGACAGCCGGGCGTCGGGGGCCACGATCCGCACGTCGGCGCCCAGGGCGACCTGCAGGCCGCCGCCGAGGGCCACGCCGTGCACCGCGGCGATCACCGGGACCGGCAGGTCGGTCCAGCCGTAGGCCGCCTGCTGGCCCAGGTTGGCCGGCCGGCCGGCCGGGCGGTCGCCCAAGCCCCGGGTGGTCCGCTGCCCGCCGTCGTCGCCGGCCATGGACATGAAGGCCTCGAAGTCCAGGCCGGCGCAGAAGCCGCGGCCCTCCCCGGAGAGGACCACCGCCCGGACCGAGGGGTCCTTGGCCAGGCGCTCGGAGGTGTCGGCCAGGGCTTGGAACATGGCCTGGTCGAGGGCGTTGATCTTGTCCGGCCGGTTGAGCCGGACGTCGGCCACCCCGTCGGATACGGCGACTGAAACGCGTTCGGGCTGAGACATGGCTAGAACATTGTCAGATGCCTGATCTCCATGAAGCCCTCGCCGCCGTGGTCGGCCCATCGCAGGTCCTGCAGGACGACGACGTCCGAGCCCCCTACGAGACCGACTGGACCCGTCGATTCTCCGGTCCGGCCGCCCTGGTGGTGCGGCCGGGTTCGACCGGGGAGGTGGCCGCCGTGCTCGCCGAGTGCTCCGCCCGGGGAGTGGCGGTGGTGGTGCAGGGCGGCAACACCGGCCTGGTCGGCGGCGGGGTGCCGGCGCCGGCTTCGCAGGGGACCCCCCCGCCGGTGCTGCTCAGCACCACCCGGCTGGATTCGGTCGGGGAGGTGGACGTGGTGGCAGCGCAGGTCACAGCCGGCGCCGGGGTCACCCTGGCCCGGCTGCAGGCGGTCGCCTCCCGGCAGGGCCTGGTCTTCCCCGTCGACCTGGCCGCCCGCGACACCGCCACCGTCGGCGGCATGATCGCCACCAACGCCGGCGGGCTGCACGTGCTGCGCTACGGGTCCATGCGCGCCCAGGTGGTGGGCGTCGAGGCGGTGCTGGCCGACGGCACGGTGGTGTCGCGCCTCAGCGGCCTGGTCAAGGACAACACCGGCTACGACCTGTCGCAGCTGTTGATCGGCTCGGAGGGGACGCTGGCGGTGGTGACCGCGGCCCGGCTGCGTCTGGTCCCCGACCAGCCCGAACGGGTCGTGGCCCTGCTCGGCCTGCCGGGCACCGCCGAAGCCCTGGCCGCCCTGCAGGCCGTCCGCCGCCGGGCCGAGGGGTTGCAGGCCGCCGAGCTGTTCTATTCGGAGGGCCTGGACCTGGTGCGGGCATACGCCGGGCTCGGACCGCCCCTCGGGCGGGCGTGGCCGGTGTACCTGCTCCTGGAGTGCGCAGGGCTGTCCGACCCCAGCGAGTCCCTCTTCGAGGTCCTCTCCGATCTGGGCCTGCCCGACGACGCCACGGCCCTGGCCGTGGACCCCACCGGCCAGGCCCGCCTGTGGGCCTACCGGGAGCGCCACACCGAGGCCATCTCCGCGCTGGGCGTCCCCCACAAGCTGGATGTGACCCTCCCCCAGGCCCGGCTGGCCGAGTTCGAGGCCGCCGTCCGCGAGGTGGTGGCGTCCAGCGCGCCGGGTGCCCGGCTCATCCTGTTCGGCCATGTCGGCGACGGGAACCTGCACGTGAACGTGGTCGGCCCGCCCCCCGAGGACGAGACGACCGACGAGGCGGTGCTGAAGCTGGTGGCATCCATGGACGGATCCATCAGCGCCGAGCACGGCATCGGGCGGGCCAAGGCACCGTGGCTGCACCTGTCGCGCTCCCCGGCCGAGCTGTCGGTGATGAGAGCGGTGAAGTCGGCGGTGGACCCGGCCGGCCTGCTCAACCCGGGAGTGCTGCTCGGGCCCTGATACGGTCCGCAGCATGGCTGCCGACACCCACCTCGCACTCCAGCCCGCCGGCCACCTGGCCCGGATGGTCAGGAACAGGGAGATCTCGAGCCGGGAGCTGCTCGAGATCTACCTGGAGCGGATCGATCGGCTTAACCCGCAGCTGAACGCGGTGGTCACGCTCGACGCCGAGGGGGCGGCCGAGGCAGCCGCCCGGGCCGACGGGGAGACGGCGCGGGGCGACGCCGTGGGACCGCTGCACGGGCTGCCGATGACGGTGAAGGACGCCATCGAGGTGGGCGGGATGCGCTCCACGGGCGGCGCCGCGGCCCTCCGGGACCACGTGCCGGCCGCCGACGCGCCGGTCGTGGCCCGGCTGCGCCGGGCCGGGGCGGTCGTCATGGGCAAGACCAACGTGCCCGAATGGTCCGGCGACATCCAGACCTACAACGACGTCTTCGGCGTCACCAGCAACCCGTGGGACCTGTCGCGGACCCCCGGCGGCTCGTCAGGGGGTCCGGCGGCGGCGGTGGCCGCCGGGATGACCAGCTTCGAGACCGGGACCGACATCGGCGGGTCCATCCGCATCCCGTCCAGCTTCTGCGGGATCTGCGGCCACAAGCCGAGCTACGGGATCGTCTCG
>JAKAXG010000205.1 GCA_021827225.1 Actinomycetes bacterium
CCCGCCGGCCACGCGAGGGGCCCGGCCCGCCGGCGGCCCCCCGCCACCGGCGACCCCCGGCCCGCCGGCGACCCGCCGCCGGCGCCCCCTACGAAGCCCGGCTCACCGACGACATGTTGAAGTCCGGCACCCGCATGGCCGGCATCGACACCCGGGTGAAGTAGTCGCACCACTCGCGGGGGAGCGTCAGGCCGGTGGCTCCGAACGACGACGCCCGGCCCAGCAGGTCGACCGGGCTCTCGTTGAACCGGAAGTTGTTGACCGCGGCGGTGACCTCGCCGCCCTCCACCAGGTACACCCCGTCCCGGGTGAGGCCGGTCAACAGCAGGGTCTGCGGGTCGACCTCCCGGATGTACCACAGGCAGGTCAGCAGCAGGCCCCGGTCCATCCCCGCCACCAGCCGGTCGATGTCGCGCACGGTCGACCCGTCGGCGGCCTCCAGGATCAGGTTGTCGATGTAGGGGGTGAACGGCAGGCCGGTGAGCGAAGCGCTGTGGCGGGTCTGGACCAGGGAGCCGAGCACCCCGTTGGAGATCCACGCCGTCGGCCCGAGCGGGGCGCCGTTGTCGAAGACGGACGCGCCGGCGCCCGACTGCGCGGCCATGGCGAACGGGGCGCACTCCAGCCCGGCGGCGGCCGGGTCGCTGCGCAGGGTGACCGGGGCGGAGGAGAGCCGCTCGCCCACCCGGGTGCCGCCGCCCGGCCGGCTGAAGACCGTCCGGCCCTCGTGGGCGTCCTTGGCCAGCGCCGACCAGTACAGGTAGATCATGAAGTCGGCGACGGCGCTGGGCGGCAGGATGGTGTCGTAGCGGCCGGCCGGCAGCTCGACCGACCGGCGGGCCCACGCCAGGCGCCGATCGAGCTCGTCGTGCAGGGCGGGGACCGACACTTCGGTGAAGTCGGCGCTCGGCACGCCCACCCAGCAGGAGCGGGCCAGGTCGGAGGACTTGGCGTTGATCTCGGCGTGGCCGGTCGGCTGGTCCCAGTGGGCCCGCAGGCCGGTGGAGGAGCCCAGGTAGAGGCTCGACATCTGGTGGTGGGCGAAGCCGTAGAGCAGCTGGCCGGAGGCACCGGCCCGGGCGAAGCTCTCCCCCAGGGAGGGGGCGAAGCCGCCGAACACCCCGATGGAGGTCTCCGCCGGCGGGGCCGACCAGTCCCCGGCGGGTCCCGGGGATGCCTCCGGGCCGATCAGCGCGGCCCGGTCCTCGGCGGGGGGCGACTGCCGGGCCGCCGCCTCCGACTCGGAGACCAGCCCGGCGAGCTCGTCCGCCGCCACCCCCTGGCGGGTCACCGTCGCCGCCGATTCACCGACGACGGAGATGACCGTCACGGAGCGGCTGCGGGCCACGCCGTTGGTGGTGAGCGTGTTGTTGGCCCAGCGGAGGTTCGCCTCGGAGGCGTCGTCGACGAGGACCACGCAGCCGTCCGCCGAGGAGAGGGCCAGGGCCCGCTCGACCAGCTCCTGGGGGGCCGCCGGGCGGCTCATCGGCCGGCCTCGGTGTTGGTGTTCAGGATCCGCACCTGGCGGAACAGGGCCGACGGGCAGCCGTGGCTCACCGCCGCCGTCTGGCCCGGCTGGCCCTTGCCGCAGTTCATCGCTCCTCCCAGCACGTAGGTCTGCTCCCCTCCGACCGCCTGCATGGCGCCCCAGAACTCGGTGGTGGTGCCCTGGTAGGCCAGGTCCCTCAACTGCCCGGCGATCCGCCCGGCCCGCACCCGGTAGAACCGCTGACCGGTGAACTGGAAGTTGTAGCGCTGCATGTCGATGGACCAGCTGCGGTCGCCGACGATGTAGACGCCGTCGTCGACGGCCCGGATCAGCTCCTCGGTGGACGGCCCACCGGCGGCCGGCTGGAGCGACACGTTGGCCATCCGCTGCAGCGGCACCCGGACGGCGCTGTCGGCGAAGGCGCAGCCGTTGGACCGGCCCAGGCCCTGGCGGGCGGCCATGGCCCGGTTGAGCTGGTAGCCGACGAGGATCCCGTCGCGGATGAGGTCCCAGCTCTGCGCCTCGACCCCCTCGTCGTCGTAGGCGACCGTGGCCAGGCCGTGCCCGACCGTACGGTCGCCGGTCACGTGCATCACCGGTGACCCGTACCGCAGCTCGCCCAGGCGGTCGAAGGTGGCGAACGACGTGCCGGCGTAGGCCGCCTCGTAGCCGAGGGCCCGGTCCAGCTCGGTGGCGTGGCCGATGGACTCGTGGATGGTCAACCACAGGTTGGACGGGTCGATGACCACGTCGTAGGAGCCGGTCTCCAGCGTGGGGGCGGTCATTTTCTCGGCCAGGAGCTCCGGTATCTGGGCCAGCTCGGCGTCCCAGTCCCAACCCGTGCCGGTGAGGTACTCCCACCCCCGGCCGGCGGGCGGGGCGATGGTGCGCATGGAGTCGAACGAACCGGACTCGGAGTCGACGGCCACCGCGGTCACCGACGGGTGCACCCGCACCCGTTGCTGGACGGTGCGGGTCCCGGCCAGGTCGGCGTAGAACTTGTTCTCCTGGACGGCCATCAGGCTGGCGTCGGCGTGCGAGACGCGCCGGTCGGCGGTCAGGCGGGTGGTCCATTCGATCAGGTGGGCGGCCCGCTCGGCCGCCGGCACGTCGAAGGGGTTCACCTCGTAGGCGCTGACCCACGTGGCGGTGTGGACCGGCTCGGGCGCCAGCTCCACCCGCTCGGTGTTCAGCGCGGCGGACACCCGGGCCACGTCCAGGGCCTCCCGGGCGGTGCGGGCCGCGGCCTCCGCCGTCAGCTCCGTGGTGCCGGCGAAGCCCCAGGTGCCGTCGAGGAGCACCCGGACCGACAGCCCGGCGCTCTCCTCCTCCCCGGCACCCTCGATGGCACCGTCGCGGGCGGTGGCGGTCGCCGTGCGGGTCCGCTCCACCCGGACCTCGGCGTGACCGACGCCGGCCCCGCCGGGCCCGGCGGGCCCGGCGGCCCGGGCGGCGTCGAGCGCGGCGTCGGCCAGCCTGTCCAGGGGCAGGGCCACGAAAGCTGGGTCAACGGTCATCGGCGGGCCTCTCGGGATAACGGACCAACGGCAGAGAACGGGCGGGCTCTCACACCCGACGGTAGGCGCGCGCCGCCAGCGACCCGAACACGGCCAGGATGCCGACGATCCACAGCGCGCTCTGCCAGCCGTGGAGGACCAGCGGCCCGCCGACCGCCAGGGCCCTCATCTCGTCGATGAAGATGGTGAACGGCTGGTTCTTGGCGAACGCCTGCAGCCAGCCCGGCATGCTGGCGAGGGGCACGAACGCCGAGCTGACGAAGGTGAGCGGGAACACCCAGATCAACCCGAACGCCTGCACCGACTCCTCGTCCCGGATGGCCAGGCCGGTGAAGGCCGACACGCAGGCGACGGCCAGGCCCACGGCGAGCGACAGCAGCACCATCAGCACGGCCGGCCCGGCGCCGTTCTCGAAGCGGAAGCCGACGGCGTAGCCGGTGCCGATCAGCACCCCGATGGTGACGGTCAGGCGGACCAGGTCGGCGCCCAGCCGCCCGACCAGCACCGCCGAGCGGGCTATGGGCATGGACCGGAGCCGGTCGATGGAGCCCTTCTGCAGCTCCTGGGCCAGGGAGATGGCCGTACCGAAGCTGGTGAACCCGCAGGTCTGGCCGATGATGCCGGGCAGGAGGTAGTTGACGTAGCCGCCGGGCACCGGCACGTGGATGGCGCCGCCGAACACGTAGCGGAACAGCAGCATGAACATCAGCGGCTGGATGACCGTGAACATGATGTAGGCGGGGCTGCGCCACCACAGCAGCAGGTTGCGCTGCATGATCGTCCACGAGTCGGCCACCGCCCAGCCCAGCCGCGCCAGCGGCGGTTGCGGGACCGGCGGTGACAGGCTGGGGGCCTGCACGGCGACGGTGCTCAATGCTGCTGCTCCTCCTCCGGCGGCGACGGCGGGGCGCCCCGGCGCCGGCGCCGGCCGTTCACGGACGCTTGCCCTCCCGACGCGGCGTGCCCGGTGAGGGCCAGGAACACGTCGTCGAGCGACGGCCGGTGCATGGCCAGACCCTCGATCTCGATGGCGGCGGCGTCGAGCAGCCGGACGGCGTCGACCAGCGCCGACGACCCCCGCCGGCCGATGCGGATGCCGATGCGGCCGCTCGCCGGATCGACCGACGCCTCGCCGTCGGCGATCGGGGCGACGGCCCGGGCGGCGGCGGACCGCCGGCCGGGGGCGGGCACCACGAACTCGATGACGTCGCCGCCCACCCGGTCCTTCAGCTGGTCGGCGGTGCCCGAGGCGATGACCCGGCCCTGGTCGATGACCACGATCTGGTCGGCCAGCTCGTCCGCCTCGTCGAGGTACTGCGTGGTGAGCAGCAGGGTGGTGCCGCCGGCGACCAGGTCCCGGATCACCGACCACATGCCGATACGGCTGCGGGGGTCGAGCCCGGTCGTCGGTTCGTCGAGAAAGAGCACCGCCGGCTCGGCCACCAGGCTGGCGGCCAGATCCAGCCGGCGCTGCATGCCGCCGGAGTAGGTCTTGGCCGGACGGTTCCCGGCCTCGCTCAGCGAGAAGCGCTCGAGCAGCTCCTCCGCCCTCGCCCGGCACCGGCGGCGGGGCAGGTGGTAGAGGCGGCCGACGAACTCCAGGTTCTCCCGGCCGGTGAGCTCCTCCTGGATGGCGGCCGACTGGCCGGCCAGGCCGATGATCCGGCGTACCCCGGCCGGGTCGCGCACCACGTCCCGGCCTTCGATGACCGCCCGGCCGGCGTCGGGCTCGAGCAGGGTGGTGAGGATCCGCACCGCGGTGGTCTTGCCGGCGCCGTTGGGGCCGAGCACGCCGAGGATGGTCCCGCGCGCCACGGCGAGGTCGATGCCCCGCAGCGCCTGCACGGGACCGAACGACTTGTGGATGCCTTCCACCACGACGGCGGCTTCGGTGCCCACGCGCCGCACGTTACCGGCTCTAGCGGGGACCGGACTCCAGTTCGAGCGCGGCGTCGACCAGGGCCAGGGCCGGGGCGGTGCAGGGGAAGTTGCCGAACAGCTCCCCGGACACCGGATCGGCGGTTTCGGGAAAAAGGCCGGCCCCCGCGCCCACCAGCCCCACCACCGCCTCCATCCGTTCGTGGGCGTCCTCCCAGCGGCCCGTGCGGGCCAGCGCCTTCACCGCCAGCAGCGACGCCTCCAGGTCGGGATGGTCGGGGCCGGACCGCTCGTCGGCCACCCGGTCGGTGTAGCGGTACAGCAGCAGGTCGTGGCCCTGCCGCTCCAGGACCCGGTCGACGGTGGCCCGGACCACCGGGTGCCAGGCCGGCCACGGGCCCCGCCAGGCGACCGACAGGAGGGCGGCGTCGGGCTCGTCGGAGGGGGACGCGCCGTCCATGCGCAGGCCGCCGTCGGCGGCCAGGGCCGCTCCCTCCAGCCAACCCATGACCGCGGCGGCCTCCTGCTGCCAGGCCACTGCCTGCAGATCGAGCGGGTTGCGGGCCCGGGCCAGCCGGGCCATGCGGTCCAGGGCGAACCACACCCCCACCCGGCCGGCGACATAGGTGCGCCGGGGGCGCTCGATCTCCCAGCGGCCGTGGTCGGGATGGCGCCACTCGTCGGCCGCCCGGTCGGTGGCCTCCGCCAGCGCCGGCCAGGCGGCGGACAGGGGTCCGGGGTCGTCGAGGCGGCCGAGCGGCCCGGTCATCGACGCCCCGACGGCGGCCACCACGTCGCCGATCAGCCCGGCGTCGGGCCCGACGGGGGCCCGGCCGTGGCGCACCGGCCCGGCGCCGCGCCAGCCGGCGAAGGGCCACTCGTCGGCCTCGGGGACCGGTTGCCCGTCGGCGTCCAACCAGCCCGGCCAGGGCAGGTGGGCGGTGGACAGCGTCTCGCGCAGCCACCGCTCGGCCGCCTCGGCGTCCTCGGCCAGCCCGGCCCCGGCCAGCACCCTGGCCGCCAGGGTCACGTCCCGCAGCCGCACCCACCGGTCGTCGGCGCTGCGCTCGCTGCCCACCCGGCGGGGGAGGGAGGTGGTGCCGGCGGCGTGAGGGGCGCCGGACGGGGCGCTGAGCATCCGCACCGCCAGAAGCGCCCGCTCCACCGCCGGGCGGTACGGGCCGGCGTACACCACGCCGGCGGCCCAGCTACGCCACGCCTCGGCGGTGTCCTCCAGGAGGCGGTGCGCCGGCGGCAGCGACAGATCCCGGGGCCCGACGGTCACCACCGTCTCCTCGCCGGCGTCGAGGGTGAGCACGGCCCGCCACCTGTCCTCCTCCCGGCCGAGAGGCTCGTAGCGGAACCGCCCGCCGGCGCGCACCTCGAGGTCCTCGAGCACGAGGCCCGCCGCCGAGGGGGCCGCCAGCGGGGCGCGCCGGGCCCCGGGCATCACCTCCACCTCCACCTCGACCGGCCCGGACAGGGCCCGCACCAGGCGGATGATCGCCCCCGGCGTCTCCTGCCCCGGCCCCGACCAGGGCATGAGATCCACCACCGATACCCGCCGGCCGGCCGGTCCCTCCATCACGGTCTCCACCACGTTGGTGCCGGCCCGATACGACTGGGTGGAGAACGGTAGGTGGCGGCGGGCCCCCCCGCCGTCGCGGACGGGGCCGACCCTGACCGCCGCGCCGGACGGTTCCAGCAGCCGCCACAGCGCCGGCCGGCCGGTCAGCCCCGACGGGCAGTACCAGTCGATCGTGCCGTCGGCGGCCACCGACGCGCCGCGCCGCCCGTCACCCACCCAGGCCCGGCGGGCGAGCGGCACCCGCCCGGGGTCAGTGATCAAGAGGGCTAGTCGCCGACCTTGACGATCTCCACCTCGAGGGTGGCGCCGGTCGGGGTCTCGTAGGCGACCCGGTCGCCTTCCTTGCGGCCCATCAGAGCCTTCCCGAGGGGGGCCTCGGGGGAGATGACCGACACGCCCTCCCGCCGCTCCTCGATGGAGCCGATCAGGTAGCGCTCCACATCCTCGTCACCGACGTACTTGAGCGATACCACCACTCCCGTCGTCACCTGGCCGTCCCGACCGGCGGACTCGGCGTCGATGATCTCCGGCTCTTTGAGCATGGCCTCCAGCTGGCGGATCCGGGCCTCCATCTTGCCCTGGGTGTCCTTGGCCGCGTGGTAGTCCCCGTTTTCGGAGAGGTCACCGAGAGCGCGGGCCGCCTCGATGGCCTTGGCGATCTCGATGCGGCCCCGGGTCCGGAGGTCTTCGAGCTCAGCCTGCAGGCGATCGTAGGTGTCCTTGGTCAGACGGCTGCTGGGAGACATAGGCGAGCAAGGGTACCTATGGTTGACGCCGACCGGGGGATCGGCGAGACTTGCGGAGATGAGCGCCCAGCCTCACGCCGGGATCGTAATTATCGTCTAGCGCATCGGTGACCCCCGGTGCGCTTCGCTGACCGTC
>JAKAXG010000206.1 GCA_021827225.1 Actinomycetes bacterium
GGCGAGGGCCCGCCAGGTCAGCGCCCGCGCCCGGGAGCTGGCCGGGCGCCTGGGCGACGAGGCCGCCCTGGTCCACGTCCTGTCGACCGCCATGTGGCACGCCACCACCCCCGACGTGGCCGTCGAGCAGGCCGAGCGGACCGCCGCCGTCCGCCGGCTGGCCCAGGAGAGGCTCGACTACGAGACGCTCGGCGCCGCGGCCAACTTCTCGGCCACGGTCAGCTACCTGACCGGCCGCCCCGACGTGGTCCGGGAGGCGCTCGAAGACGTCCGCCGGGCCGTCGGGGTGACCGGGCAGCCGTACTACCGTCACGTGTACTGCTGCCTGGCCTACGCCGAGGCCTTCCTCGAGGGGGACTTCGGCGGCGCCCGCCACTGGGCGGACGAGAGCCTCAACCAGAACGACACCTTCGGTGACGAGATGGCCGAGGGTCCGAACGGGGTGCAGATGTTCATGCTGGGACGCGAGACCGGCACCCTCGAGCGCTTCCGCCCCTACCTCGACGGCAGCGAGGCCTTCGCCGGCCGGTGGGTTCCCGGCCTGCTGGCCCTCTACACCGAGCTGGGGCTGGAGTCCGGGGTCCGCCGGGCGCTGCACCACCTCCTCGGCAGGCAGCTGGACGCCCGCAACCACGAGGCGCAGTGGCCCATGGAGCTGGTGTTCCTGACCGAGGCGGCGCTGGCGGTGGGCGACGTCGACGCCGTCCGGACGCTGCGCCCGCTGCTCGGCGGGTACGCGGGCATGAACCTGGTCTGCGGGACGATGATCGCGGTGTTCGGGAGCACCGAGCGCTATCTGGCCCGGGTGGCGGCCTTCCTGGGCGAGCGCGACGAGGCCGACCGGTGCTTCGCCGCCGCTCTCGCCATGGACCAGCGCATGGGGTCCGCCGTCCACACTGGCGAGACCCTGGCCCACCAGGCGGCCTTCGCGTCGGTCACCGGCAGGGGCCGCCTAGCCGAGCAGCTGGCCGCTCAGGCCCGCCACATCGCCGAGCCGATCGGGCACGTCCGGGTGCTGCGGCTGGTCGAGCGGGTGACCCGGCCGGGCGGACCGGACGGTCTGACCGATCGGGAGATGGAGGTGCTGCGGCTCCTCGCCCGGGGCCTGAGCAACCAGGACATCGGGGGCCGCCTGCACATCAGCGCCAACACGGCCGCCAACCACATCCGCAGCATCTTGATGAAGACCGGCGCCGCCAACCGCACCCAGGCGGCCATGTACGCCACCCGGCACCAGATCGTTTGAGGGCCCGTAGTCAGATCTGACCATCGCTTCAGGTCCGGAAAAAGGATCAGCTCCGGTCATGACCAGTGTCATCTTTTTCCTTACCTTCGTCCTGGATCCCGGAACCCGCCCGACGGCGGTGACCGGCTCAACAAGGAAGGAGCATCCTCCATGACCGACCTGGCCCCTCTGCCCCGGTTGTCGGACAAGATCAGCGGCGGTGTCGTCCTGCCCGGCGATGCCGACTACGACGACGCCCGCAGCGTCCACAACGCCATGATCGACCGCCACCCGGCGCTGATCGCCCGCTGCGCCACCGTCGCCGACGTGCAGGCGGCGCTGGACGCCGGACGGCGCTCCGGCGTCCCCGTCGCGGTGCGAGGCGGCGGCCACAACGGTCCCGGCTTCGGCACGGTGGACGGAGGCATCGTGATCGACCTGTCCCCCATGCACGCCGTGGTGGTGGACGCCTCCCGCCGGACGGCCACGGTGCAGGGCGGGGCGACGTGGCACGCCGTCGACGCCGCCACCCACGAGCACGGTCTGGCCACGCCCTCGGGCATCATCTCCTCGACCGGGGTGGGCGGGCTCACGCTGGGCGGCGGGCACGGGTACCTGTCCCGCCGCCACGGGCTCACCATCGACAACCTCCTCGAAGCGGAGGTGGTGCTCGCCGACGGCCGGGTGGTGCGGGCCTCCGAGGACGAGCACGACGATCTCTTCTGGGCACTGCGGGGAGGCGGCGGGAACTTCGGCGTGGTCACGTCGTTCACGTTCCGCCTGCACCCGGTGCGCACCGTCGTGTGCGGGCCGACGGCCTGGCCCATCTCCGCCATGGGCGACGTTCTCAGGTGGTACCGGGACTTCCTGCCGGTCCAGGACGACGCCATGTACGGCTTCTTCGCCAGCATGACCGTCCCGCCCGTCGACACCTTCCCCGAGGCGTTCCACCTCCACAAGGCCTGCGCCGTGGTGTGGTGCTACGCGGGCGACCCGGCCGCCGCCGAGGAGGCCTTCGCCCCGGTACGGGCCATGGAGCCGGCGTTCGACGGCCTGCACGAGGCCCCGTACCCCCGCCTGCAGTCGGCGTTCGACGGGCTGTACCCCAAGGGCCTGCAGTGGTACTGGAGGGGTGGCCTGTTCCGCACCATCTCCGACGCGGCGGTCGACACCAACGTCGGGTTCAGCGAGGAGCTGCCCACCATGCACTCCACCATGCACCTGTATCCGGTGGACGGGGCGGTCAACCGGGTGGGTCCATCCGAGACCGCCTGGGCGTATCGCGACGCCACCTTCTCGCAGGTGATCGCCGGCGTGGACCCGGACCCGGCCCGGGCCGGCGATCTCAAACGGTGGACGGTGGCCTACGCCGAAGCCCTCCAGCCCTGCACCGTCGGTGCCGCCTACGTGAACTTCATGATGGGCGACGAGGGCGAGGACCGCCTCAGGGCGACCTACGGCGACAACTACGACCGCCTGCGCCGGGTGAAGGCCGCCTACGACCCGGGGAACCTGTTGCGGGTCAACCACAACATCCCGCCGGCACCCTGACCCGGACCGGGGTTGTGACCACGGCCGACTGGTGATACTTTATCTAGTAGATACTAGAAATAACTCTGGGAAGGACGGGCGCCATGACAACCATCACCACGGATACGGGGCAGACCCTGGCGGAGCTGGTCTCCGCCAACCCGGCCCGGGCGGTCGTGCTCGACCGGATCGGCCTGGACTTCTGCTGCCACGGCAACCGCACCCTATCCGAGGCCTGTGACTCGGCCGGGCTCGACGCCGGGGAGGTCATGGCCGCCCTCGACGCAATCGCCGACGCCGTCCCTTCTGGGTGGACCGGCGGCGGCCGCAGGGAGCTGGCCGCGCACGTGGAGTCGACCCACCACTCCTACCTGCATTCCGAGCTGGGGGCGCTGGAGGGTCTGGCCGCCAAGGTCCGCTCGGTACACGGTGACCGCCACCCGGAGCTGGCCGAGGTGGCCGCTCTGGTGGCCGAGATCGTCGCCGCCTTCCGCCCCCACCTGGCGGCCGAGGAGAACGAGGTGTTCCCCGCCATCTCCTCGCTGGCCCCGGCGACCGCCGGCGACGACCGGCTGGCGGCGCAGATCGACGGGCTGGTGGCGGAGCACGCCGCCATGGGCGCCAAGCTGGCCCACCTGCGCGACGTCACCGGCGGCTACGCCACGCCGGAGGACGGATGCGCCAGCTACCGGTCGCTGTACGAGCGGCTGGCGCACCTCGAGTCCGACACCCACCTCCACATCCACCTGGAGAACAACGTGCTCTTCCCGGCCGCGCTGGTCGAAGCCGTGTAGCCCCCGGCCCGGCGTCCCAGCTCAGCCGGTCCGGCCGCCCACCAGCTCGGCGGCGCGGGCGGGCCGGCCGGTGGCTTCCGGCGGCGCCGAGGCGGCGGGCAGGCGGCGCCCGGTCATGATGACCCCGGTGCAGGCCAGCGCCACGGCTGCGAGAACGCCAAGCTCCAGGTCGGTGTGCATCCACCGGCCGGCGACCGCCAGCGCCGTGGGGAGCAGGAAGCCGACGTAGGACAGGGCGTAGTAGACGCCGGTCAGGGCCGGCAGCTCTTCCGGGCGGGCGGTGCGCTGGATCTCCAGCAGCCCGGCCACCAGCGCCACCCCGTAGGAGGCGCCCAGCACCAGGGCGGCCAGGGCCCCGAACCACGGGGAGTCGAGGGCCACGCTGATGGCAGCCACGACGATGCCCCCGGTCAGGGCCACCATCGCCGCCAGGATGGCCCGGGGCCGCGACAGGTGGTCCAGGCGGCGGCCCAGCGGCTGCACCAGCACGCCGGCTCCCAGCGTCACCACCGTGAGGGCGGTGGCGTAGATCAGGGACCAGTGGCCCATCCGGGGGGCCATGCTCTGCGGGACGATGGCGTAGGCGACCCCGGCGGCCCCGAACACCCACGGCGCCATCGGCAGTACCAGCCGGCGGAACCTCGGATGGCGGACCGACGGGGTGCGGAGCCGGTCGGCCAGGCGCACGTCCGAGCCGGCCGGGCGGGTCTCAGCGCACCAGCGGGCCACCGCGGCGAGGACGGCCACGGTGAAAGCCAGGTGCACCAGGTAGGGAACCGTCTCGGGATGGGGCGACCACTGCGCCAGGACGCCGGCCACGCCGGCTCCTATCCCGAAACCGGCGGTCAGCGACAGGGACGCCCGCCGGGCGCCGGTGGCCTGGGAGCGGCCGCGGGCGACGGTGAGCTCGGTCACCCAGGACGTGCCCACGGCCATGCCCAGGCCGACGGCCACGCCGCAGAGCAGGCGGCCGGCGGCGAGGAAGGGCAGGGCACCCACGGCGAGGGACGTGCTGCCGAGCCCCGACGCCGTCAGACCAGCCAGCATGACCCGGCGCCGGCCGTGGCGGTCGGACAGCGGCCCGCCGACGAGGAGGGCGGGAGCCAGACCCAGGACGTAGGCGCCGAGGAGGGCGTCGACCACGGTGGCGGAGTAGCCGTTGACGGCGCGGTACATGCTGAGCAGCGGGGTGAACTGGTTACCGCCCCAGCCGCACATGAACATGGCCGCGGAGGCCACCGCCCAGGCGGCGACCGGTGCCGTGCCGGCGGGTCGGGTGGGTCGGGTCGGCCGGGTGGGTGTCACTGGCCGAACAGGAAGCGGTGGGTGGATTCGAAGTGCCGGTGCAGCGCAATGGCGAAACCGTCGCTGTCACCGCTCTCGGCGTGGCCGAGCAGGTCCCGGTGGTCGGCCAGCAGGTCGGCGAGCCGGTGCAGGTCCGCCCCCACCGCGGTGGCCGTCATGCGGCGCTGGCGGTCACCCAGCGCGGCGTAGAAGCGCGAGGCGAGGGCGTTGCCGGCGGCGTCGACCACGGCCCGGTGGAAGCGCTGGTCGGACGCGGCGAACCCCGGCAGGTCGAAGGTGGCGGCGTGGGACGCCTGCTCCCGCAGCTCGGTCCTCGCCGCCTCCAGCAGCGACGCCCGCTCGGTGCGCCGGGCCAGGCGCCGGACGGCGGACACCTCCAGCGCCTCGCGGACCTCCAGGACGTCGAGGGCGTCGCTGAAGGTCATGGGCGTGACCACCGCCCCCCGGCGGGGCATGAGCGACAGCAGACCCTCCGCCTCCAGCCGGACGAAGGCCTCCCGGGCGGGGGTGCGGCTGACGTGCAGCTGGCGGGCCACGTCGTTCTCGCTGAGCAGGGTGCCGCCGGTCAGCTGGCCGGAGAGGATCTGCTCCTTGGTGGTGTCGTACACGAGCTGGGCCGACGGCTGACGGTCGGACGGCTGACGGGCGGACGGCTGACGGGCGGGCACGGCGGCCAGGGTAGCCCATGCACACAAGCTTGCATGCAAGCTTGTGTGCATGGGCTAGGCGGGCAGGCCCCGGGGTACGGTGGCCGGGGAGGCAGCGTGGAGGTCGAGCCGTCGAGATTCCGGCAGTTGGTGGCGGATGCGCTGGACAGCATCCCGGAGGACCTGGGCCGGATGATGGACAACGTGGCCGTCTTCGTCGAGGACTGGCCCACTGCCGAGCAGCTCGGCGGCCACCGGGGGACCCTCCTCGGGCTCTACGAGGGAGTGGACCTGACCCGGCGGTCGCCACTCTCCTACGGGGCGGTGATGCCGGATCGCATAACCATCTTCCGGGGCCCCATCGCCGCCCGCGCCCGGTCCGAGGAGGAGCTGCTCGACATGGTCACCACCACGATCGTCCACGAGGTGGCCCACCACTTCGGCATATCCGACGCCCGCTTGACGGAGCTGGGATGGGCCTGACCGCCGCCGTCGGATTGAGACGAAAGAGGAGGCGGCGGGCGCTAACCGCCGGCCCACCGGGCATCCAGCGGCCAGGTGGCCGCCGCTGACGCCAGGGCCTCCGCCACTAGGCGTCGGTGGATCTCGCACCCGCGGACCGCCGGCGGCAGTTCGACCTGCACGCCCGCCTGCGCCGGCAGGTTGACAGGGTTGGTGCGGTGCTGGCCCCGCAGCTCGGGCGGGATGCCGGCCAGGTCGGTGACGGCCTCGAACCCGGCCAGGCGGACCTTCAGATGGGCAGCCACATGATCGGCGAGCTCCCGGTTGCGACCGCCCAGCAGGAGGTGGCGGGGCCGGCGGTGGCGGCCGTAGCCGTGGACGGTGATCACGACCTGGACGTGGCGCAGCCAGGCGGCCAGGACCGGGGAGGCCCCCGGGTCGACGTCGCGGGAGGGAACGTGCCAGCGCAGCACGGCGGGCTGGTCTACCACGTACAGCGACGCCCCGGCGGCGGCCGCGGCCGCGGCGGCGATCTCCGCGGTGCCGGCCTCCAGGCCGCCGTGGTAGGCCATGAGACCGATCGCGGATGCGGTCTCGGCCCGCTCGGTGACGTCGGGATGGGCCAGCAGCTCGGACCACCCGGCGCGGCGGGTAGCGGCGGGCATCAGCGCCGGACCGCCATTCCCGGCTACCAGCCGGCGTCTCGGGTCAGGGTGAAGTCCCGGGCGCTGGCCGCCCCGCTGGCCGCCACCGCGGTGACGCTGACCGTGAGGTCCTCGCTGTCGGCCCCGAAGCAGGACGGCTTGGCGACCACGGCGGTGGCCGGGGCGCCGTCGGCGCTGAGGGCCGAGGCCAGCGTGGCGGCGCCTCGGCGCACGGTCACCCGCTCGGCCGTACCCGGGGGGGCCGTGAGGGTGACGTGGAGGGCCCCCCAGCACAGATGGAGGGCGTCACCGGAGACGTGGGTGGAGAAGTTGTCGGTCGCCGACGCCGGAACCACGTTGGCGTGCACGGCGGCGCGCCTGGTAAGGACGGTGCCCGCCAGGTAGTCGGAGCGGGACTCGCAGCCGTCGCCGGCGGAGCCGTCCAGGTCGTACCAGCCGGGGTCGCAGGCGAAGCCGTCGGTGTGCGGCGCCGGCCGCGGGGTCCCGCACGGCTGGTACGGCAGCGGGACGCACGCCTTCGGTGCCGCCTGGGCGGCGGGCCTGGACGGGCGGCCCGGGGGCGAGGTCACCACCGCGGCGACCACGAGGGCGGCCGCCAGGGCCACGGCCAGGGCGCCGGCGGCCACCGCCCACGGCCGCCGCCTGCGGCCCGGCCCGGCGGGGGGGTCGCCCAGCACCCGAC
>JAKAXG010000207.1 GCA_021827225.1 Actinomycetes bacterium
GCCGGCGGGCGGGCGGGCGGTTGGGGTGCGCCGGCGGGTGGGGTTCGCCGGCGGGCGGTTGGGGTTCGCCGCGGGGTACGGGGGCCGGATCGGAGGGGTCCCGGGTGAAATCTGTACCGCTTCTACAAATCTGGGACCGACCAGATGGGAAACCGCCGTAAAGGTACAGATTTCACAGAACCGTACGGATTTCGAGGGTGGGGGAGCCTGACGAGGGCCGGGGCCGTCCGAGATGCCGGGGCTCGTTGCACTACGGCCCGGGCCGGCCCGGCGGAACCGCAGCGCGAGTTATCGGGCCGCACCGGGGCCGCTACCGTCGCCGTATGGACAAAACACCTCAGGTCGTCGCCATGGGCCATGCCATCGTCGACGTGCTGTCTCCCTGCCACGACGAGCGGGTGGCCTCACTCGGGCTGGAGAAGGGCACCATGACCCTCATCGACGACGACCGGGCCGAGGAGATCTACGCCGCCCTGGGCCCGGCGACGGAGGCCTCGGGTGGGTCGGCGGCCAACACCGCCGCCTGTCTGGCGTCGCTCGGCGCGTCGGTGGAGTTCATCGGAAAGGTGGCCGACGACGGGCTCGGCCAGGTGTTCGCCCATGACATCCGCTCGGCCGGCGTGCGCTTCGAGGTCTCGCCGGCCGACTCGGGAGCGGGCACCGGCCGCTGCCTGGTCATGGTGACGCCCGACGCCGAGAAGACGATGTGCACCAACCTGGGGGTGGGCGCCTATCTCCAGTCCGAAGACGTGGACCGCCGGTCGATAGCTGCCGCCCGGGTCCTGTACCTGGAGGGCTACCTCTGCGGCAAGGAGGAGAGCGCCGGGGCGGTGGACGCCGCGGTGGACGCGGCCCGCCAGGCGGGGACGCTGGTCGCTTTTTCGGCGTCGGATCCGGCTTGGGTGCACCTGCACCGTGACGAGCTGAGCGCGCTGCTCGACCGGGTGGACATCCTCTTCGCCAACGAGCCTGAGGCCCTTGGGCTGTCGGGATGCCGGTCACTCGACGAGGCCGTCGAGGCCCTGGCCAAGCGCTGCCCGACCGTCGCCGTCACCCTGGGATCGGCGGGTTGCGTGGTCGTCGGGGACGAGGGCAGCGTCAGGGTGCCGGCGTCCCCGGTCGACCACGTGGTGGACACAACCGGGGCCGGCGACAGCTTCGCCGCCGGGTTTCTCTACGGGGTGGTGAACGAGCTGGGCGCCGAATCGTCGGCCCGCCTGGGCGGCCTGGCCGCCGGCGAGATCGTCAGCCACATCGGCGCCCGCCCGATCAGCCCGTTGTCAGAGCTGGCGGCGGCTGCCGGGCTGATCTGAGCCTTCGCCCGGCTCAGCGGCCGCGGCGGGGCTTCTGGCCGTGGTTGGCTTTCTTGCGGCGAGCCCGCGACCGGGCCTTCTGGGTGCGCTTGGACATGGCGTTCCACAATAGGGGAGCGGGTCCAGGGCCGGCCAGGCGCCGCCGGCCATGCCCTGAGCGCCCGGCCGGGCGGCGCCGGTGCGCCCGGGCGATGTCGCCCGCCGGCGGCGCTGAGCATCCGGCCGGCCGCCGCCGGCGGAACCCCGGCCGCCCGGGGGTGAACCCCCTGGCGGCTCCGGCCGCCCGGGTGCGAACCCCCAGGCCCTGGCGGTTCCGGCAGCCCCGCCAGCCGGTAGCCTGCCGATGATGGAACGTCTCGGCATAGTCGGTCTCCCCAATTCGGGGAAGTCGAGCCTGTTCAACGCTCTCACCGGCGGTTCCGCGCTGGTCGCCGCCCACCCCTTCTCCACCACCGAGACCACGGTCGGCGTGGCCCAGGTGCCGGACGAGCGGCTGGGGAAGCTGGCGACCATGAGCTCGAGCCGCAAGGTCGTCCCGGCGACCGTCGAGTTCGTCGACATCGCCGGCCTGGTCGCCGGGTCGTCGACGGGTGAAGGCCTGGGGAACCGTTTCCTCGCCGGGATCCGCGAGGCCGACGCCCTGTGCCTGGTCCTGCGGTCCTTCGAGGACGCCAACGTCGTCGGCTCCACCGATCCCCGGTCGGATCTCGAGGTGCTGGAGCTCGAGCTGGTGCTGGCCGACGCCGCGACCGTCGACAGCCAGATCGACAAGCGGCGGAAGGCGGCCAAGTCCGACAAGTCCCTCCAGGGGGAGGTCGACGCCCTGGAGCGGGCCAAGGAGCAGCTCGACGGCGGCGTTCCGATCTTCCGGTCGGAGCTCGACGCCGAGGACCGGGCCCGGCTGCGCAGCTTCTTCCTGCTCACCAACAAGCCGGTGCTGGCCGTGGTCAACCTGGGGGAGGATCAGATCACCGACTCCGATTCGGTGGTGAAGCCGGTGACCGACGCCCTGGGCGGCCACGGCGACGTGCTGGGGGTGAGCGTGCGGCTCGAGGCCGAGGCCGCGCAGCTGGACCCCGCCGAGAGGTCGGAGCTGCTCGAAGGGCTCGGGCTGGGGGAGGGGGCCCTGCCCCGGGTGGCCCGGGCCGCCTACCACCTCCTCGGCCGGCGGACCTTCTTCACCACCGGTGACAAGGAGAGCCGGGCCTGGACCTTCCGGGCCGGCGCCCGGGCGCCGGAGTGCGCCGGGGTCATCCACTCCGATCTGCAGCGGGGCTTCATCCGGGCCGAGGTCATCCACTGGGATGAGCTGCTGGCCATCGGGTCGTGGGCCAAGGCCAAGGAGGCGGGCAAGCTCCGGGTCGAGGGCAAGGACTACGAGGTCGTCGACGGCGACGTCCTCGAGATCCGCTTCAACGTCTGACCCCGATGGCGTGGCTGATCCGCGACGGTGACGTCCTCGCCGCCCTCGACGCCCGAAGGTTCGGATGGCCGTCCGCCCTCCAGGGCGCGGTGATCCTTCGGGGCCCGACGCTGGTCCAGACCCTGACCCGCCCGGTCTCTCTCGACGTGGCCTGGTGCTCGCCGGCCGAATCCGACGACGGCCAGGAGCGCCTGGTGGTCCGACGCATCGGCTGCCTGGCCCCCCGCCGGATGGCCCGGCCCCACCTGGGTTCCCGCCTGGTGGTGGTCGCCAGTCAGGGAGCGTTCGAGCGGTGGCACCTCAGGGTGGGGGACCGTCTCGAAATCCGCGGGATGTGACCGGCGCCGCCGGCCGGCTCTCCGTGGTCGGCACCCCCATCGGCAACCTCGAGGACATATCCCGCCGGGCGGTGCGGACCCTGGAAGAGGCAGACGTCATCTACTGCGAGGACACCCGCCGCACCCGCAAACTGCTGAGCGCACTGGGAATCAGCGCCCCCCGGCTGGTGCGGGTGGACGCCCACAACGAGGCGGAGGTCGCCCCGGCGGTGATCTCTGCGCTCGACGGTGGGGCCAGGGCGGCGCTGGTGACCGACGCCGGCATGCCCACCATCTCCGACCCGGGCGCCCGCCTGGTCGCCGCCGTGGCGGCCGCCGGCCACCGGCTCGAGGTGGTTCCCGGCCCGTCGGCGGTGAGCGCCGCGCTGGCCCTGTCGGGACTGCCGGGGCCCCGCTACCGCTTCGCCGGGTTCCTGCCCCGCAAGGGTCCGGAGCGCCGCGCCGCCCTCGCCGAGGCGGCCGCCAGCCCGGTCACCGTCGTGATCTACGAGGCCGCCCCACGGGTGGCGCGCACCGTCGCCGATCTGGCTGGCGCGTGCGGCCCGGACCGCACCCTGGTGGCGGCGAAGGAGCTGACCAAGGTCCACGAAGAGGTGTGGCGGGGCCCGATCGGGGAGGCGACGGGTTGGCTGGCCGGCTCGGGAGAACCGAGGGGCGAGTGGGTACTCCTCATCGGGCCGGCCCCCGAGGCCCCCGTCGATGCAGGCGCGGTGGAGAACCGCATCAACGCCGCCCTCCGCGAGCGGCTCGCCGGGGGAGCCGACCGGCGGTCGGTCATCGCCGAGGTGGCCGCCGAGATGGGGGTGCCGAAGCGGCAGGTGTACACGGCGGCACTGCAGCTGAAGGACCGGACGGGCTCCCCGCCAGCGGTAGGCCGCGAAGCCGGCGGCGCGGCCGGCCCCGGCGGCGTGGCTGGCCCCGGAGGCGCGGCCGGCCCCGGCGGTCCCGGCGGCGCGGCTGGTCCCGGCGGGCCCGGCGGCGCTAATGGGGACCGCTGACGCGGCGTCTTGGCCTACCCTCGACGGCCGTGGCCCGCTTCTATGTCACCACCCCGATCTATTACGTCAATGACGCTCCGCACATTGGCCACGCCTACACCACCGTCACCGCCGACGCGCTGGCCCGGTGGCACCGGATCCTCGGTGACGACGTCCATTTTCTCACCGGGACCGACGAGCACGGCCTGAAGGTACAGCGGGCGGCGGAAGCCAACGGTCTGACGCCCAAGGAACACGCCGACCGCACCTCCGCCCGCTACCGCGAGGTGTGGTCCTCCCTGGACATCTCCTATGACGACTTCATCCGCACCACCGAGGAGCGTCACTACCGGGCCACGGAGCGTCTCATGCAGGCCGCCTATGACAACGGGTGGATCGAGTTGCGCCCCTACGAGGGTCTCTACTGCGTGTCCTGCGAGGCCTATTACACCGAGGCGGACCTGCTGGAAGGGAACCTGTGCCCCATCCACCGGAGCCCGGTGGAATGGCTCAAGGAGGAGAACTACTTCTTCCGTCTCTCGGAGTTCGAGGACCGGCTGCTGAAGTGGTACGAGGACGAACCCGGTGCCGTGACGCCTGAATCCAAGCGCAACGAGGCCATCGGCCTCATCCGGGGCGGCCTGCGCGACATCTCCATCTCCCGGACGTCCATCACCTGGGGGGTGCCGGTGCCGTGGGACCGGAGGCACGTCTTCTACGTCTGGTACGACGCCCTCATCAACTACGCCACCGCCATCGGCTACGGCGTGGACCAGGCCCGTTTCGACGCCTGGTGGCCGTCGGTGCACCATCTCATCGGCAAGGACATCCTGCGGTTCCACTGCGTGTACTGGCCGGCGCTGCTCATGGCCGCCGGCATCGACCCGCCCCGCCGCATAGCTGTGCACGGCTTTCTGCTGGTGGGCGGGGAGAAGATGTCCAAGACGGCCCTGAACCAGATCGCACCCGCCGATCTGGTACCCGTCTTCGGGGTCGACGGGTTCCGCTACCACTTCCTGCGGGACCAGCCGTTCGGGCCCGACGGTGACTTCTCCTACGAGGGTATGGTCGCCCGCTACAACGCCGACCTGGCCAACAACCTGGGCAACCTGCTGGCCCGGGTGTCCACCGTGGTCGAGCGCAAGTGCGGCGGGACCGGACCGGCCCCCGACCCGGACAGCGCCCTGAAAGAGGTGGCGGCATCGGTGTACGAGCAGGCCCGGGCGGGATGGGAGCGGATCGCCCCGAGCGAGGCGCTGGAAGCGACGTGGCGGCTGGTGCGCGACACCAACGCCGCCCTGGAGGCCGCCGAGCCGTGGAAGGCCGAGCCGGGCCCTGCCGTCGACGCCGTCCTGGGCGACGCTCTCGAGGTGCTGCGGATCGTCGCCATCCTGGCCAGCCCGGCCCTGACGTCCGCCTCGCAGGAGATCTGGAGGAGGATCGGCCTGCCCGGATCGGTGACCGACCAGCGTCTGCCGGAGGCGGCAGGGTGGGGTGGCTACCCGGGCGGGTTGCCGGTGGAGCGCGGCAAGCCGCTCTTCCCTCGGCTCTCGGTGTAGCGGGACATGTGGACCGACAGCCACTGCCACCTCGACTACGAGCGGATGGAGCCCGACGCCGTCGCTGACGCCGCCGCCCACGGGGTGACCCGGCTGATCACCATCGGCACCGACGCCGCCTCGTCCGCCGCGGCGGTCGCCACCGCCACCCGTCACGAAGGGGTGTTCGCCACCGTGGGCCTGCACCCCCACGAAGCCTCGGCCGGGGTGGACGGCGTGTCCGACCTGCTGAACCCCCCGCCCCCGGTGGTCGTGGGCGTCGGCGAGTGCGGGCTCGACTACTACTACGAGCACTCACCCCGGGAGGCCCAGCGGGCGGCCTTCGCCGCCCAGATCGCGCTGGCCGCCGCCCTCGATCTCACGCTGGTGGTCCACACCCGCGACGCGTGGGACGAGACATTCGACATCATCGCCGGCGAGACCATGCCCGACAGGTGGGTGCTGCACTGCTTCAGCGGCGGCCCGGAAGAGGCCAGGCGGGGCCTGGACCTGGGGGCGTACCTGTCCTTCAGCGGCATCGTCACGTTCAAGAACGCCGAGGAGGTCCGCCGGGCGGCGGTCGCCTGCCCGGCCGACCGGCTGCTGGTGGAGACCGACAGCCCGTACCTGGCCCCGGTGCCCAACCGGGGCCGGCCCAACCGGCCCGGGTGGGTGCCGCTGGTCGGGGCGGCGGTGGCGGACCTGCGGGCCGTACCCGTCGAGGAGATCGAGCGGTGGACCTGGGACAACGCCACGGCCGCCTTCCGGCTGCCGGCGTGACCCTGAACGCCGGTCAGGTCAGGGACCTGCTCGCCACCCACGGGCTCACCCCCAGCCGGGCCCTCGGCCAGAACTTCGTGGCCGACCCCAACACCGTCCGGCGCATCGCCCGGCTGGCCGGCGTAGGCCCCGGGGACCGGGTGGTGGAGGTGGGCCCCGGACTCGGGTCGCTGACCCTCGCCCTGGTGCAGACCGGCGCATCAGTCACCGCGGTGGAGGCGGACCGGCACCTGATCCCCGTGCTCCACGAGGTTCTGGCCGGCACAGAGGTGCGGGTGGTCCACGGCGACGCCCTCCACCTGGACTGGGCCCATCTCCTGGGTCCCGAACCGGGCTGGATACTGGTCGCCAACCTGCCCTACAACGTGGCCACCCCCATCGTCGCCGACGTCCTCGACGGCGTCCCGACCATCGAGCGCATGCTGGTGATGGTGCAGCGGGAGGTGGGGGACAGGCTGTGCGCCTCGGTGGGCGACCCCGCCTACGGGGCGGTGTCGGTCAAGGTCTCCTACTGGGCCACCGCCTCCATGGCCGGGAAGGTCCCGGCCAGCGTGTTCCATCCCCGGCCGCGGGTGGAGTCGGCCCTGGTGGACATCCGACGGCGGCCGGTCCCGGCGGTCGACCCGGCGGCGGTCGAACCGGCCGACCTGTTCGCCCTGGTGAGAGCCGGGTTCGCCACCCGCCGCAAGATGCTCCGGCGGTCCCTGGACGGCCTGGTCGGCCCGGCGGAGTTCGAGGCTGCGGGGGTGTCCCCCGAGAGCCGGGCCGAGGACCTGGACGTGGCGGCATGGGGCCGCTTGGCCGCCGCCCGGCGGGCGGGCACGGGTGACGAAGGCCGGGCCGCGGGCCCCGGACGGCGGGCGGGCGCGGGTGACGAAGGCCGGGCCCCGCGCCCCGGCCGGCCGGGCCCGGAGCC
>JAKAXG010000208.1 GCA_021827225.1 Actinomycetes bacterium
GCTCGCCGGGTGGCGGAGCGCGCCCATCTGGTCCGCGCCGGCCGCCGGCATCCCCATGCCGAGGGTCAGCGCCAGGGCTGCCACGACCCCCGCCACCCCCGCCCGGCCAACCGGTCCCCTACCCCTCGTTATCGCCATGGCGTGAGGGTGACCCCGTGCCGAGGCCGGACGCCAGGGCCGGTCGGCCCGTTTCAGGAGCAGCCGGGCAGCGCTCCGGCCGGGCCTACGCGGCCTGGAGCCGGTCCACCCACTCCCGGAGCTGGCGGGGCGACTGGGCCCCGAAGGCCTCGCCCAGCAGCCGGCCGTGGCGGTCGATGAACACCGTCGTGGGCAGGGCCACGACCCAGTAGGCGACCGCGGTTCCGGCCGACGCATCGACGCCCACGGGGTAGCGGACCCCGGCGCGGGCGATGACGGCCTCGGCCGCCTGCCTGTCGGGGTCGTTCAGGTCCACCCCGACGAAGGCGACCCTTCCCCGTACCGCGTCGGCTTCGGCCGCGAAGGTCTTCATCTCATCGAGGCAGTTGGTGCACCACGACGCGAAGAAGTTGACCACCAGAGGAGATCCGGCGAACGTCCCGGACGACACGAGGGGACCGCCACCGAGGCGGGGCAACCGGAATGCGGGCGCCGGCCGGTCCGCCGGCAGCGAAGGCAGGTGCTCCGGGTTGCCCGTCGCGCTGCGGCCGGGCTGTCCTCCCGGCACCGGTGTCGCAGGACCGCCATCCCATCCGAACAGCACGGCCACGAGCGCCACGCAGAGCACGAAGGCTGTGGCCGCCAGCAGGACCCGTCGCCCGGCGCCGGGACTGGACCCGCCACGTTCAGGGCGCACGGTGCCGTCCGGTTCGGGTGTCCCCACGACCATAAGTCTGCCTCAACGGGACCGTTGCCGCAGCGGGCGGAATGTCGCTTTGATTGCTGACACTGCCACTGTCGAGGCTCCGGCCGGTGCACTATCCTGGCGCCCGGGTGGATGATCTCTGCGAGTCGGGAGGCCGGCCTACGACCCGCGGCAGGTGGCTGTCGCCCAGGGCGGTTCTGCTGCACGTCACCGTCCTCACCGTTTCCTCCGCCTGCCTGGCGGCAGGCTGGTGGCAGGCAACGAGAGCCCTCGGCGGCAACGCTCTGAGTTGGTTCTACTCCGTGGAGTGGCCGGCCTTCGCCGTCGTCGCCGTGGTCGCCTGGTGGCACCTCATCCACGAGGACCCCGACCAGTACCGGGCCCGGAAGGAGAGGCCCCCTGAGCCCGTGACGGCCACCGCCACTGCATGGGACGCTGAGCCCGAGGGCGCCGGCAGGACCCTGACGGTGAACCGGCCCGACGCCCGGTTGGCCGCCGTGCTGGCCGTGCTGGTGGGCCTGGATTCCGTCGTGGGGGTGGCGACAGTGGTCACCCTTCCGTTCAGCCGGCCGTCGGGCCTGGCGCCCCACGGCTCGCTGGCGCTGTACCTGGCCCACGCCGTCCTCGGCGTGCCCATGATGGTCGGGGCCGCCGTCCTGCTCGTCCGGGTCCGGCGGTCGTCACGGCTGGCCCGCCTCACCGGCTGGGTCGGCGGCGCGGGAACCGGTCTGGCCGGGTTCGGCGGTGTCCTCACCGTGACGCACCCCTCGAGGCTCGCCGGCATGGCGCTCATGCTGCTCGGCGCGGCTACCGCCGCGTTCGGCTACGCCGTCCCGTCGCTGGAGAAGCTGTCCTGAGCCGTCCCCAGCCGCCGGCGCGGGCCAAGAGGAGCCAAGAGGAAAGGTTATTGATGCTGCGAAGATGCCCGGTCCCCACGGACGAGGAGGGCCCGCCCCCCACCGGTAGGGGACTGCGCCGCCCGCCGGTCTGGTCGGTCGTGGTGAGCGCGGCCGCCGTGGTCGGGGCCCTCGGATACGGCGTCCACCAGTTGCGTGCACCTGCCAGTCCTTCATCCATCCGGCCCTCCGGCATCCCCGCGGATGTGCCGACCGCTCTGGCTTCCCTGATGGGACTCTCCCCGGACCGTACCCGGCCGGCACCGGACTTCACCCTGGTGGACCAGAACGGGCGGAGCGTCTCGCTCTCCAGCCTCCGGGGCCGTCCGGTGGTACTCGAGTTCATGGACCCGCACTGCACCGACATCTGCCCCATCATCTCGCAGGAGTTCACCCGGGCGTACGCCGATCTGAGGGGCTCCCGTCCCGACGTGGCCTTCGTGGCGGTCAACGTCAACCAGTACCACAACACGACGGCGGACATGCTGGCCTACACCCAGGAGCACGGCCTGTCGGCCATCCCGACCTGGCACTTCGTGACCGGCCCGGTTCCGGCGCTGCGCAGCGTGTGGTGGAACTACGGCATCTACGTCGACGCCCAGAGCCCCGACGCCGACGTGGTCCACAGCTCGGTGGTGTTCTTCCTGGACTCCCACGGCATGGAGCGGTACAGCGCCTCACCCACCGACTACCACACCAGCGCCGGCGACGCCTACCTGCCCGCCGGCCAGATCGAGCAGTGGGGGCAAGGGATCGCCCTGGTGGCGAAGAGCCTCTCCTGACGAGCGGCAGGGCGCCCTCAGTGGATCAACTGGTCCACTGCCATGACCGCGAACAGCAGGGTCACGTAGGTGATGGACCAGTGGAAGAGGCGCATGGCCCGGGCCTCCGTCGGCTCCCTCCACAGGCGCAGTGCCATACCGCAGAAGACCGCGCCGAGAGCCCCGGCAGTGGCCCAGTACAGGATGCCCATGCGTGCGGTCCACCCGAACAGCAGTGATGTGCCCGCCACCAGGATGGAGTACCAGAAGATCCGCGCCGCGGTCCGCTTCAGGGTGTCCACCGCTGGGAGCATCGGCACCTCGACCTTCCGGTAGTCGTCTCGGTAGCGGATGGCCAGCGCCCAGAAGTGCGGGGGGGTCCAGACGAACATGAGGGCGAAGAGGACGACCGGGGCCCATCCCAGGCCGTTCCGCACCGCCGACCATCCGACCAGCACGGGCACCGCCCCCGCTGCTCCCCCGATGACGATGTTCTGTCTCGAGGTCCGCTTGAGCCAGAGGGTGTAGACGAACACGTAGAAGAGGGTGGCGCTGAAGGCCAGCACCGCGGACAGGGCGTTGACGGCCAGCCACAGCTCCGCGAAGGCCGTTACCTCGAGCGAGATGGCGAACACCAGAGCCTCGACCGGTGAGACCACGCCCGTGACGAGGGGGCGCCCCCGCGTCCGGCGCATCACCGAGTCGATGTCGCGGTCCACGTACATGTTGATGGCATTGGCCCCGCCGGCGGCGAGCGCCCCTCCGACGAGCGTCCCGGCCATGAGCGCGACCGAGGGCAGGCCGCGTGCTGCCACCACCATCGTGGGAAGGGTTGTGACCAGGAGCAGCTCGATGATGCGGGGCTTGGTCAAGGCCAGGAAACCGCCCAGGCGCTGCTTCAGCGATGCGC
This sequence comes from Actinomycetes bacterium, assembly GCA_021827225.1. The sequence continues at coordinate 3,412 of JAKAXG010000208.1, forward strand.
GGGCGGCGACGGCGGGTGTGATCGACGACATCAGGCGCCGTGGTTCCGCTCGGGAGCCAGCCATTGCCACAGGCCCCAGAAGATCACCGGGAGGAACGCGAGTCCCGCCCCTGCCCAGAGCATCGCGGTGGTGATCTGCTGTTCAGCGCTCACGCTCCAGCCGGAGTGTGAGGCGTAGGCGGGGTACCACGTGGCGCTCGAGAACCCAACCAGGTACGCCAGGATCCACAACCACCACATCGCAAAGGCGGCCAGGGCCATCCGCCACGGATATGACGGACCGCGGAGCGGAGTGGCGAGCATGAACGACCACAGCGCCGCCCCGCCGGCCAGTAGGCAGATGCCCTCCAGGGACGCCAGCCACGGGTGATGGGCGATGCCGTCCACGGCGGCCTTCGACCGCCACAGCCCGAGATCGGCGGTTTCCAGCAGCAGGGCCGAGATCATCCAGGGACGTCCGGGGCGCACCGGCCTCCATCGGGCCGGCAGCGCCAGCGCGGTCAGGGCCGGGAGGGCGCAAGCGAGCAGCAGGAACTGCGCACCCTCCACCCACAGGTGATGGCGGGATCCGGAGCCGATCGGCGGGAGCAGCGCCGTGGCCGCAACCAGCACGGCGGCCGCCGCGTAGACCCGGCTGAGGCGTGGTGCCGTTACCGGCCACCGCACCGGCCGGAGCACAGTGGTCTCGCCGGTCAGCGCCTGGGATCCCGCTGGAAGAAGCCCCAGATGAGGGCGAGGATGAAGAAACCCAGAGGAATGACCAGCGTCAGGACCTGAGCCGCGCCCACACTTCCTAGCATTTTTCCCTCTCCGGATCATGCCGTCCCATCACAGTTGGATCTCCTGACAATTCATATGACATAGAACATCAGGAAGAAGACCAGGTTGACCAGGCCGATGAAAGCCCAGTAGTGGTTGGCGGCCACCACCTCTATGTCCTGGAGCCGTCCCGACAGCGGGTAGGCCGCCATCTCACCTCTCGTGGCTATCCCGTCCGACAGCGGCGCGCCAGGGGATCTCTCGGCCCGCCTGACCCTGAGCGAGCGGACCAGCATGGTCTCGGTCCAGTACACGCCGGACAGCAGCAACACCATGTTGAGCACCGCCCAGGCGATGAAGCAGGACGCGTAGCCGCTCGATCCCGGGTAGAAGCGGAGTTCGAACAACTCCCACATCTGCACCCCGACGGCGAGCGCGCCTGCCCCCAACGTCATCCAGCCGGCCACCTCAGCATCCAGCAGCCGACCGGTCCTGCGCCGCCAGGTCCCATAGACGTTCAGCCCCGTGGAGGTGAGGGAGGTGACCAGGATGGCGACGCCGAACGACACGGAGACGGTGACGCCGTGCGGCCGCCACAGATCGGCGTTGTTGATCGAGCGCAGGTAGAAGTACGCGAAGCCGAGGGAGGCGAATGCGAAGGCCGCGATGCCGAGCAGCAGTCGGCTGCCGATCCAGATGGCCCCCTCGGCAGCCCGCAGTTCGTGGGCGACCTCCTCGGGTGTCTCGACCAGTTGGGTCGAGCCGTCGCTCATCGGCTGGGGTGCGGTGATATCAGTCATCGGACCCTCCTCACCCGGCCTCGACCGTCGGTACAGCCACCGGTGGCAGCCCGAAGTCGGCTACCGGCGGGGCGTCGGGTTCGCTGTAGTGATAAGGATCGTCGAGGATCACAGGGATGCGTTCGAAGTTGTAGGCGGGCACGGGCGTCGGTGTCTGCCACTCCAGGCCCCTGGAGTCCCAGGGGTTGGCCGGCGCAGGCTTGGGGACGATGAAGACCGACCACACGAAGTTGGCGACGAACACCAGGAACGACGCGCCGAGCAGGTATGCGCCCACCGACGAGATGTCATTCAGGGTCTGAAGCCCCGGCGCGTACTCGAACACCCTCCGGGGCTGGCCGAGCAGGCCGACCAGGAACAGGGGGAAGAAGGTCACGTTGAAGAACACGAACATGGCCCAGAAGTGGATCTGACCGAGGCGCTTGTCGAGCATGCGACCGGTCATCTTCGGCATCCAGTAGTAGAGGCCGCCGAAGAAGGCGAAGATGAGACCGCCCATGATCGTGTAGTGGAAATGGGCCATCACGAAGAACGATCCGTGCACGGTGACGTTGACCGGGACGTCGGAGAGGAAGACCCCGGATATGCCTCCCAGCAGGAAGTTGAAGTACATAGCCATGGCGAAGAGCATCGGCACCTCGAACCTGATCCGGGCCTTCCACATGGTTCCGAGGCCGACCAGGAAGATGAACCCGGTCGGTATCGAGATCAGCTCGGTGGTGAGCATGAACAGGGGACGCATGTCGGGGTTGATGCCGCTCTGGAAGAGGTGGTGCTGCCATACGAAGAACGACAGCAGCGCCACCCCGAGCATCCCCGCAGCCGCCACCCGGTAGGCGAACAGGGGCTTGCGGGTGAACACCGGCAGCATCTCGCCCACGATCCCGAAGCCGGGCAGGGCCATGATGTATACCTCCGGGTGGCCGAAGAACCAGAAGAGGTTCTGCCAGAGGAAGGCGCTGCCGCCGTGCTCGTTGACGTAGAAGGCGGTCTGCGCGGTGCGGTCGAGTATCCCGAACAGGCCGGCGATCACCAGCGTGGGTGTGGCCAGGGTCAGGAGGGCTGCGGTGGCCAGGACGGACCACACGAAGATCGGGATCCTGCTCCAGGTCATTCCCGGCGCCCGGTAGTTGATGATGGTGACCGCCAGGTTGAAGCCGGCGGTGATCATGCCGAGGCCGATGAGGGCGAAGCCGACCAGGTAGGAGTCCATGCCTCCTCCGGCCTCGGTCTGCAGCGGCGCGTAGCCGGTCCAGCCGGTGGGGAATCCGCCCATCGGCAGCGCGGTGAGGATCACGAGGTATCCGGCGCTGAACACCCAGAAGGAGAAGGCCTCGATGCGGGGGAACGCCATGCGGCGGCTGCCGATCATCAGCGGCACCAGCCAGTTACCCAGAGGGCCGACGACGACCGACGAGGCCATCATCATCATCATGGTGCCGTGCTCGCCGACGATGGCGATGTACTGGCCGGGCCCGAACACGTGACTGGTGGGAGTCAGCAGTTCGGTTCTGATCGCCATGGCCATGAGGCCGGCGGTGAAGAGGAACATCAGGACGCCGATCACGTACTGCATGCCGACCACCTTGTGGTCGGTCGAGTAGGTGAAGTAGCGGATCCATCCCTGCTCGTACTGACGCGGGGCAGGCCGGAGGCCGAACATCTTGGCCACGGCGGCGTTGAAGGCACCTATGCCCGCCAGCCAGCCGAAGGCGCCCAGGGACAGGCCGAGCACGATGGCCACGTCGTTCTGTCCGCTGCTGGCGACGTTCGGGTAGTCGGCTGCGATGAGGTTGCCCAGGAAGTGCCCGAACAGGTACCCGATCACCGCCCCGACCGCCGCTGTGCCTACGTGGAGGCGCATCCACGCCGGGCGTCTACGGTTCCCGCCGCCCACGGGCGGGAACGCCGCTCCGCCCTGGCTTGGTCTGGTCTCCAGGATGTCCATCGTCATGCCGTCACATCCACTCCGCGAGTCGAACCGCTGGTCGGGTGCTCATCACTTCTTGCTCACGGCGCCGTACTGCTCGACGCTGCTGTAGGGGTCCACGTTGTCGGGGTAGTAGCCGCCGTCCGCGCCGTTGGCGTCGGGAACGTAGGTGTAGGCGAATGGGGGCAGCAGCTTGGTGTTGGCCGCCAGGGCACTTCTGGTCTGGCTGGCCCACGAGTCGAATGCTGACTTGGTGATCACGTTTCCGGTGTTGTACATGGCACCGTGCCAGAGGCCGCACAGTTCGTCGCAGCGCACGATGAACTGTCCCAGCTGGCGTGTAGTGGTGAAGGCCACATTGTCCTCAGCCGGGTTGGCGTCGGC
>JAKAXG010000209.1 GCA_021827225.1 Actinomycetes bacterium
GATCTTCACCTCCCGGCTCAGTCGCTGCAGGTCGGGCGTCAGCCCGGCGGCCACGGCGACCGGGCGGTCGAGATCCCGGGCCGCGGGCGGCAACTCGGCCAGGTCGGCCTCGAAGCGGGACCGCCCGGCCTCCCACGACCGCGGAGCGGCGAGGCGCTTTCCCCGGTGCATGACCGGCTCCAGCAGGGGTGCGGTGCCCTCCGGGGGGTTCTCGCCGCGCAGCCCGATCACGTCGCGCAGCCCCGGAGCCCGGAACACCTGCTTGGCCCCCGGCAGAGTCGCCTTACGGGTGGACAGCTTGGCCACCGGCCGCCCGCCGTAGTCGACCAGCTTGTAGGCGCTGTCGAGATACGGGGCGTCGGCCGACACGCCCAGGCGGGTACCGATCCCCGCCGCGTCCACCGGCGCGCCGGCGGCCACCAGGGCCGCCACGTCCCGCTCGTCCAGCCCTCCGGACACGAATATCCGGACCTGCGGGAGCCCGGCGTCGTCGAGCAGCCGGCGGGCGTCGAAGGCCAGAGCCGCCAGGTCGCCGCTGTCCAGGCGGATGCCCGACGTGCGTTCCAGGCCCAGCCGCCGGATGACCTCGATGGCGTGGCGGACGCCGGCCGGGGTGTCGTAGGTGTCGACGAGGAAGGTGGTCCGCTCGGGCAGATCCTCGGCGAAGGCGGTGAACGCCTCCAACTCGGAGGGGAACGCCTCTATGTAGGAGTGGGCCATGGTCCCGGCCGGGACCAGGCCGTAGCGGTGGGCGGCCTCCACGTTGCTCGTGGACACGAACCCGACCATGGACGACAACCGGGCGGCGGCCAGTCCGGCTTCGATGCCCTGGGTGCGGCGGAAGCCGAACTCCACCAGATCGATGCGTCCGGCGGCGGCCAGGCGGCAGCGGGCCGCCTTGGTGGCCAGCGTGGTCTGGAAGGTGATCTGGTTGAGCAGGTACGTCTCCACCAGCTGGGCGGTGGCGATGGGGGCGGTCACCTCGAGGAGCGGCTCATTGGCACAGACGATCCGGCCCTCGGGAACGGCCCAGACGTCACCGTCGAAGCGCACGGCGGCGAGGGCGTCGACGGCGTCCCGGTCGAATCCCAGCCCGACCAGGTAGTCCAGGTCGCCCTCGTCGAAACCGAAGTTCTCCAGCCACGTCAGGCAGTCCTCGACGCCGGCGGCCACCAGGAACCCCCGGCTGGGCGGTAGGCGGCGGACGAACAGGCTGAACGTCGCCGGGCCGGTCATGCCCCGCCGCAGGTAGCTGGCGGCCATGTTCAGCTCGTACAGGTCCGTCAGCAGCCCGCCCGGCACGGCCCGCTCCTCGCAGCCCCGACAGTGACCATCGTCAGCCGGACAGGCAGCCCTCGAGCACCATCACCTGCAACGCCCGGGCCCGCACGTCGGCGATGGCGGAGAAGATCTCCTCCGAAGCGACCGTGGTGCGGTGCAGCAGGTCGGTGAGGAGGTGCTCGACCGGGGACGCCACTTCCGGCTCCACCGCCTGCGCCGCCCCCCACACCACCAGGAGCGGGTTCACCAGAACGGCCGAGTAGATGAAGCTGTCGCGCAGGTACGGGGTGAGGGCGGTGACCGCCTCGTCCAACCGGTTCACCCGCTCCTCGACCGGCGCCGTCGAATGGGTTCGCGGCGGGCGAACCGGGACCGGCGGCGGCTCCTGCCGCTCGTGCCTGACGACGGCCACCGGCCGGTCGATCCCGCTTCCCCGCCCTCCGAATGCTTTGGTGAGTCTGTAGCGCTTGCCGAACATCGAGTTCAACTATTCCGTTCGGGGCGATTGCCCGGCAGGGCCCAAAGTCACGTGCGGTGGGCGCTAAGACTCCTGCGGGCGGTGGTCCGGGGTGGGCAGGGGGAAGCGGGTCGGGGCGTGCCCGGCGGCCGCCCCGGCCATGTTCGACACCTTGAGGTAACCGTCGCGGAAGGCCGGCGACCGGTCGCGGAGGGCGGACGCGCTGGCCGCCCTGGAAGGGACCGGTCCCGACAGGTCCCGGGCGGCGGTGAGCACCCCCACGTAGAAGTCGTGATCCGCCGTCCCCACGCTCAGGGCGGCAGCCCTCATGCGGGCCTCTTCGGCCAGGCGCCGCAGCGCCTCCCGGACGATCACAGCCGGTTCTGGATTCATGTCACTCACCCGGACCGGAGCTTAGGTACCCCCCGGCCGGTGCCATAGGGTCCAACGTCACTCCCGGCCACGTGACGTTGGACCCTGGCCGGACCGGGCGGGACAAACCCACACTCGCCCGGAGGAAGATCCGACGAGAGGAGGACCGGTGCCCTCGCTGGCCCAGCTTCTGCGCCGGCTGCGGCGCCACGCCGTCCCCGGGCGGGCCCAGCCGGCGGCCGTTCCGGTCGACCGGACGGCGGAGATGCGGGAGGAGCTGGCACCGGTGTTCGCGTTGCTGGAGCCGGTGGTGGAAGCGACCAGCGCCCAACTGGAGCTGGCCGCCCGCCAGGCGGAGCAGCTCCTGGCCGAGGCCACGGCCCGGTCCCGGCAGGCGGCCGAGGACGCCGAGCGACGCTACCCCGGGGAGACGGCCGCCGAGATGGCCCGCGAACTGTCCCGGCTCGACCGGGAGGCGCACCGGGCGACCGTCCGGGCCGAGGCGGAGTCCGCCGCGGACGGCGAAGCCCTCAGAGCGCGGGTCCAGGCCCTGAGCAGCCGGATGGTGGACTTCGCGCTGGCCCTGCCGTACCAGCAGGCCGCCGCCGGAGCTGATCACGACCGCCCCGCCGCCCAGAACGGGGCCTGATGGCCGGCGCCGCCGTCGCCGGCTGGGTCCGGGGCAGGGCGCTGCTGGACCGGCGTATCGGCCCGGAGGCCGCCCGGGAGCTGGCCGCCGCCGCTTCGCCCGCCGACGCGGTCGCCGCCCTGGCGGCCACGCCCTACGGCCACGACGTCCGCCCCGGTATGGACCTGCCGGCCGCGCAGCGGGCCGTCCGGGCCGCCCTGCTTTGGAACCTGCGGGTGTTCGCCGGTTGGGCACCCCCCGGTCCGTCGAACCAGGTGCGGGTGCTCGCCGGCGGGTTCGAGATCGTCAACACGGTGGACCGGCTGGTGGAGCTGGCCGGCGGCCCACCCGCCCACCCGTTCGCGCTGGGCTCCCTGTCGACGTCGTGGGGGGCGGTGAGCGGGGCCGGGACCGTCGCCGCCGTGCGGGCCGCTCTCGGCCGGTCGGAGTGGGGCGACCCGGGAGCCGACGATCCCGGCGCCGTGCTGCTGGCCCTCCGCCTGGCGTGGGCCCGGCGGGTGTTCGACGACGTCGCCCCGGCCGGCGGGTGGGCCAGGGCGGCTGTCGGTCTCATGGTCGGCCACATCCGGGCCGTGGGTGGGGAGGCGGTCGTCACGGCGGCCGCCCGGCGCGACCTGGCCCACGTGCTCGGCCGGCCCCTGGGCCAGGTGCCGGGCCGGCCCTCCGGAGGGACGCAACCGCCCGGCGCAGGACCGGGCGGCGGCTGGCCGGACTGGTGGCGCCGGCTGGAGGACGACGCGGCCGCCATGGCCGCCGCCAGCCGGGCGACCCCGGCGGCCACCGTGGGCGTGGTGGGGTTGCTGGCCGCCGACGCCTGGCGGGCCGGGTCGGCTCTGGCCCTGGCCGGCGGCCCGCCCCCCACCCTCACGGGCGAGCAGGAACGGACGGGTCTCCTCGATGCCCTGGTCTGAGCTCCCCGGCCCCGAACGGATGGAGCGGGTGGCCGTGGTCGCGCCCATGGAGCGGCTGCGCGCCGTCCTCACGGCCGTGGCGGCCTCCGGCACCGTGGAGATCGACCTGCCCGCCGGGCCCGGGGCGGGCGGCCGGGCGCCGGCGGGGATAGATCAGGTCGGCCGCCAGATGGTGGTGGACGGCCCCGTCGCCGCCATCACCGGCTGGTGCCCCGCCCTGGAGGTCCCGGGGGTGCGCCAGGCCCTGGCGCCGCAGGGCGGCGCCCTGGTCCGGCTCCCGCCCCCCCGCTGGGTCGTACCGCCCACCCTCATCAAGAGCCGGGGGGTCACCCGCTCGTTCCAGCCTCTGGTCGACACCTACGGCACCCTGCCCTACCGCGACGTCAATCCGGCGGGGGTGGCGGGGCTGGCATACGTCGTCATGTTCGGGATGATGTTCGGCGACGTCGGGCACGGGCTTCTGCTGCTGGTCGCCGGCATCCTCCTGCGCTCCGGCCGCCCCGCCCGGCTGACCTCCCTGCGCCGGCTGGCCCCGTTCGTCCTCGGCTGCGGGGTCACCAGCACGCTGTTCGGGCTGGCCTACGGGGAGGCCTTCGGACCGACAGGCCTGGTCCCCGTCGTCTGGGTCCGCCCGCTCGACCACGCCACCATGCTCCTGGCCGTGGCGGTGGCGGCCGGCGGCGGCCTGCTCGCCCTCTCCTACGGTCTGGGCACGGTCAACCGGTGGCGGGAGCTCGGGGCGTGGTCGGCGCTGATGCACATGTCCGGGGCGGCCGGGGCCGCCCTCTACGCCGGGTTGGCCGTGGTGGGCGCCGGGGTGTGGCTGCACCACCCCGGGCTGGTCATCGCCGGGGCGGTGACGGGTGGCGGCGGCTTCCTGCTGGGTTTCGCCGGGTCCTTCGCGGCGACCACCGGTGGCGGCGCCGGCGCCCTGCAGGCCTCCATCGAGATGCTGGACTCCACCCTGCGGATGGGAGCCAACACCGTCTCGTTCGCCCGTCTGGCCGCCTTCGGGTTGACCCACGCCGCTCTGGGGGACGTGATCTGGCGGGGCACCAGCGCGCTGTGGGGTCGAGGCGCCGGGCTGTGGGTGGTCGCCGCCCTGCTGTTCCTGGCCGGCAACGCCGCGGCGTTCTCGCTGGAGGCGCTGGTCGCCGGGGTGCAGGCGCTGCGTCTCGAGTACTACGAGATCTTCTCCCGGCTGTTCGCCACCGAGGGCCGGCCCTTCCGGCCCTGGCACATCCCCACGGCCGACTCCGCCACCGCCGGAGAGGCCCCCGCCGCTCACGACAGCGCAGAACAGGAGGCGTCGTGCTCACCTGGTTGATCGGTCTACCCGTGCTGGCCGGCGCCGCGACCGGCGCGCTGGTGCTGCTGCGCCGGCGCCCGGCGCGGGGATTGCGGGTGCTCAAATGGGTCAACGCCGCCCTGGTAGTGGCGGCCGGGGTGCTGGTCACCGTCGCCCTCGACTCGGGCTGGGGGTACGCCGCCACCGGCTCGACGGTGGCCCCCACCTACGGTGGCCAGGCCCTCATCGGGGCGGCCATCGCGGTGGCCGGGTCGTCGCTCGGGGCGGCGGTGGCCGTGGCCTACACCGGATCGGCGGCGCTGGCCGCCATGGCCGAGAGACCCGACGTGTTCGGTCGGGCCATGGTCGTGGTCGGCCTGGCCGAGGGCATAGCCATCTACGGCCTGGTGATCGCCATCATCCTGATCGGAAAGGCCTGAAGCGTGGGCCGGGTCCTCGTGATCGGCGAAGCGGCCAGGGTCCGCCCGTTCGCCCTGGCCGGAGCGGTGGTGGCCGCCGCCGACAGCGCGGAGGCGGCGGTGCGGGCGTGGACCGCCCGCCCCGGGGACGTCACCCTGGTGATCCTCACGCCGCGGGCCGCCGAGGCCCTGTCCGGCCTGCCCCGGCCAGCGGAGATCCTCGAGGCGGTGATGGAGGGGTGAGCGCCACCGCTGACGCGTCGCTGGCCGAGGAGCTGGCCCCGGTCGCCCGGGAACTCCAGGAGTCGGCCGCCCGCAGGTCGGCCGAGCTGCGGGCGGCGGCGGAGGAGAAGGCGGTGGCTCTCATGGCCCGGTCCCTCGAGCAGGCCGCCCGCACCCTGGAGGACGCCCGCCGGGCCGGAGCGTCCTCGGCGCGCCGGGTCGGGGCGGCCCGGGGCGCGGAAAGCCGCCGCCGGGCCAGGGAGGCGGTGCTGGCCGCCCGGCGGGAAGCCTACGAATCGCTGCGCGCGGATGTCGCCGCCCGGATCGACGAGCAGCTGGACCTCCCGGCCGGCCGGGACCTGCGCGCCTACCTGTGCGACCTGGTGGCGGCACGCGCCGGTGCGCCGGCGGTGGAGGGACGGGAACCGGGGGGACGGTGGCGGGCGGTGGCGGAATCCCCCTCGGGCCGGGCGTCGGTGGATGTGGACACGCTGGTCGATCAGCTGCTCGACCGCTTCGGTGCCGAGGTGGAGGCCCTGTGGAGCTGACCGGCCGGGTGGTCCGGGTGAACGGCCCGCTCGTGGAAGTGGAGGGCCTGGAGCGGGTGGCGGTGCTGGACGTGCTCGAGATCGGCGACCGCCGGCTGACCGCCGAGGTGGTGGCCGTGCGGCCCGGCCGGGCCACCGCCCAGGTGTACGACTACACGGGTGGTCTGGCCGTCGGGGACCCGGTGACCGGACTCGACCGGCCGCTCTCGGCCGAGTTGGGGCCGGGGCTGCTGGGAGGCGCCTTCGACGGGCTGCTCCGCCCGCTCGGCCCGTCCGGCAGGTGGCTGCAGCCCGGTCGCAGACCGAACCGGTCGACCGTGTCGTGGTCGTTCCAGCCGGCGTGCTCGCCGGGGCAGGACATGGCACCGGGCGGGCTGGTCGGCACGGTCGCCACGGCCGCCGGTCTGGAGCACAGGGTCATCGCCCCGCCGAACGTCTCGGGAACCGTCGACTGGGTCAGCGGGCCGGCCGAGGTTCCCGACGACGAACCCGTCGCCCGGATCGGCGGCGCCACCGTCACCCTCACGGAGTGGTGGCCGGTGCGCCGGCCCCGCCCCTATGCCAGGGCCCTGGACCTGAGCGTCCCGCTCCTCACCGGCCAGCGGGTGGTCGACCTGCTGTTCCCCATCGCCCGGGGGGCCACCGCCGCCGTCCCCGGCGGGTTCGGCACCGGCAAGACGGTCCTCCTGCAGCAGATCGTGAAGTGGTGCAGCGCCGACGTCATCGTCTTCGTCGGCTGCGGCGAGAGGGGCAACGAGCTGGTCGACGCCCTCACCGATCTGTCCGAGCTGCAGGACCCGGTGAGCGGACGGCCCCTGGCCCAGCGGACGGTGGTGATCGCCAACACCTCCAACATGGCGGTGATGGCCCGGGAAGCGAGCATCTACACCGGCATGACGGTGGCCGAGTACTACCGCGACATGGGCTACCACGCCGTCCTGCTGGCCGACTCGACGTCCAGATGGGCCGAGTCACTGCGCGAGTTCGCCTCCCGCAACGGGGAGTTGCCTGTCGAGGAGGGCTACCCGGCCGGGTTGCCCTCGGCCCTGGCCGGCTTCTACGAGCGGGCCGGCCGGGTGATCACCAGATCCGGCCGGGAGGGCTCGGTGACCGCCATCGGATCCGTGTCCC
>JAKAXG010000210.1 GCA_021827225.1 Actinomycetes bacterium
GCTGCCCGCCGGTACCGTCTCGGGAGCCCCGAAGGTGCGGGCCATGCAGATCATCGACGAGCTGGAGCCGGTGAAGCGCGGTCCCTACGCCGGGGTCATCGGCTATTTCGACTTCTCCGGCAACCTCGACACGGCCATCACCATCCGGACCCTGGTCGTGAGCCCCGACGGGCGGGCCAGCGTGCAGGCCGGCGCCGGGATCGTGGCCGACAGCGACCCGGCCGATGAGGATCTGGAATGCCGGAACAAGGCCGCCGCCCTGCTCGCCGCCGTGCCCGGGGCCCGCCGGATGACCGCAGCCCGCCGTCAGGGGATGCAGACTGGCTGACATGCGGTACTGGGTGCGACTGGATCGGGACGTGGTGACGGTGGGCGGGGCGGAGGCGGAGCCGTTCCTGCAGGGGCAGCTGAGCCAGGACGTGGCCGCCCTGGCGCCCGGGTCCTCGGGCTGGTCGTGGCTGCTGGCACCCACCGGCAAGGTGGACGCCCTGGTACGGGTCAGCCGCCGGGCCGGCGGCGACTGGGTGCTCGACACCGACGCCGGCTGGGGGGAGGCGGCGCTGGCCCGGCTGCAGCGGTTCAAGCTGCGCACCAGGGCCGACCTGGCCCTGTCCCCGGCTACGGTCATCGGCCTGCGCGGCGAGGGCTGGGAGGCGGCCGGCGACGTGGTGTGCGCCCCGCCGTGGCCCGGCGTGGACGGCGCCGATGTCATCCTCCTCGGGGAGGACCGCAGCTTCGCCCCGCCCGACGGGGCGGTGGAGATGGCCCTGGACGCGTACCAGGCGGTGCGGATACAGGCCGGCCAGCCCCGCATGGGCGCCGAGCTGGGGGAGAGGACCATCCCCGGCGAGACCGGGCTGGTCCCCTTCACGGTCAGCTTCACCAAGGGCTGCTACACCGGCCAGGAGCTGGTTGCCCGCATCGACTCCCGGGGAGGCAACGTCCCCCGCCACCTGTGCCGGCTCCGCCTCGACGCCCCGGTCGCCCCCGGCACCGACCTGCTCGACGGGGACACCGCCGCCGGGGTGGTGACCAGCGTGGCTGACCTGGCACCGGCCGGCGCCGGCTCCGGCTGGGTGGGGCTCGGATACGTCCGGCGGGGCTTCGAGGCCCCCCGGACGCTGGCGGCCGGCCCGGGCGGCCCGGCCGCCCACGTGGAGCCCCTGCCCTGGTGAACCGGCCCGCCGGCCGTTCCCCCCGGTGTTGGGTTCCGGCCCTCACGCTGGCCGCCGGGGTGCTGGCCGCTGGCTGCTCAGCCGGGGTCGGGACCCTGTCCTTCCCCTCCCCCCCGGCGGTCACCGCCGGCTCTGCCCCGCTGCCGACCGACACCCTGCCGGCCGGCCTGGCCTCGCAGTCCGAGGCGCCCGTCGCGGGGGTCACGACCACCACGGCGCCGCCGATCGGGCCCGGCCCGGCGACCCTGAACGGCACGGTGCTCGGCCCGTCCGGCCCGGTCGGCGGGGCGGTGGTTCAGGCCGACCGCCTGGTCGGCGATTCCGTGGCCTCGGTGCGCACCACCAGCGCCGCCGACGGCAGCTGGTCGTTCCGCGACGTGCTGGGCGGCCGCTGGCGGGTGCGGGCCTGGAAGAGCCCCGACATGGACCTCACCACCCCCCAGATCGTCTTCGTCAGCGCCACCCGGTCGCCGGACATGACCCTGCAGATGGCGTCGTACCCGTCCCGGCAGGTGAGCGCCGCCATCAATCCGTCCGTCCCGGTCGCCGGTTCGCCGGCCAACCTGGTGGTGGAAGTGGTGCAGCCCACGGTCAGCCCCGGCGGCCTGCTCAGCTACCCGCCCGTCACCGGGGCGACGGTGACCCTGATCGGCGGTCCGGACTGGCAGGTGGAGAACGGCAACCCGCTCGTCACCGACGGGTCCGGCGACGCCCTCTTCACCATCCAGTGCACCAGCCCCGGCGCCGCCCCGCTCAGCGCTCAGGTCGGAGCGGCCGGCCCGGTGGCGCTGCAGATGCCCGGTTGCGCGGCGCCGGCGGCGCCCCCGACGACCACCCCGCTGTTCCAGGTGCCCGGCACCACCACGACCACCTGCCCTGGAGGCAGCGGGCCGCCCACGTCGTTCGACCCGAGCGCCACCACCACCTCCCTGGCGTACGGCAACTGCTGACCCCTCCGGGCCCCGCCGAGGCCGGAGGTCCGGGGTAGGCTCGCAGCCTCATGGCGACCTACCTCGACCGGATCCTCGCCGCCCACCGGGCGGCGGCGGAGGAGGACTCCAGGGACGTCGACGCCCTGGCCGTGGAGGCGTCCGCCCAGCCCCCCGCCCGGGGTTTCGAGGCGGCGCTGCGGGCCTCCGACGCCGTGGCGGTGATCGCCGAGGTGAAGCGCCGGAGCCCCAGCAAGGGTGATCTGGCCCCCGGCCTGGTGCCCGCCGACCTGGCCGCCGCCTACCAGGCCGGCGGGGCGGCGGCGCTGTCGGTGCTCACCGACCGGGACTTCTTCGGCGGCTCCCCCGGAGACCTGCGCCAGGCCCGGGCGGCAGTGAGCCTGCCGGTGCTGCGCAAGGACTTCACGGTCTCGCCGGCCGACGTCCTCGACGCCCGGATCATGGGTGCCGACGCCGTGCTGCTCATCGCCGCCGCCCTGAGCGGGGAGGAGCTGTCGTCGTTCACGGCGCTGGCCCGCCGGATCGGGATCGACGCCCTGGTCGAGGTGCACGACGAGGCGGAGGCGGAAACGGCGCTGTCGGCGGGGGCCACCCTCATCGGGGTGAACCAGCGGGACCTCTACACCTTCGAGGTGGACATCGACCGGGCCCGCCGGGTGGCGGCCGCCCTGCCCGACCACGTGACCCGGGTGGCCGAGTCCGGCATCCGCAACGGCGATGACGTCCGCAAACTGGCCGACGCCGGCTTCTCCGCCGTCCTGGTCGGCGAGACACTGGTGCGGGCGGTGGACCCGGCGGCCGCCGTCCGGGGCCTGATCACGACCCGGGTCGGCCCGGCACCGGGATGATGGACGGCCAGGAGCGCCGCGGCTTCGTGAAGATCTGCGGCATCACGTCCGAGGAGGACGCCCTCCTGGCCGTCGCTCTCGGCGCGGACGCCGTCGGGTTCATCTTCGCCCCCTCCACCCGCCAGGTCGCCCCCCAGGTCGCCGCCGACATAGTCAAGCGCCTGCCCCGCGACGAGGTCATGACCGTCGGGGTGTTCCGGGACGAGGCCCCGCAGCGGGTGTCGGACATCGCCGTGGCCGCCGGTCTGCACGCGGTACAGCTCCACGGCCACGAGCCGCCCGAGGCGGCCCGGTGGCTGGCCACCCGGGTGCCCGCCGTCATCCAGGCCTTCCCCGCCGGCGACCCCCGGGTGCGGCGGGCGGCCGACTACGGCGCCTTCGCCGTGCTCCTCGACGCCCCCGCCCCCGGCTCGGGCCAGCGGTTCGACTGGTCGCTGGCCGCAGAGGTGCCGGCCGGCCAGCGGGTCATCCTGGCAGGCGGCCTGCACGCCGGCAACGTGGCCGCGGCCATCGGGCAAACCGGCTGCTTCGGGGTGGATGTGGCGTCGGGCGTGGAGCGGGGCCCCGGGCGCAAGGACCCGATCAGGCTGCGGGAGTTCATCTCCGCCGCCCGGGCCGCTTTCGAAAGACGAGACCAGCCCGAGCGCCGGGACCTCCCCGTCGGGGGCGACCACACCGGTGCCGGGCTCTACGACTGGCAGGAGGACATGTGAGTTCCACCGTCCACATGGACGACCCGGGCCCGACCGGCCGATTCGGAGATTTCGGCGGGCGGTACCTTCCGGAGGCGCTGATGCCGGCGTGCCTGGAGCTGGAGCAGGCCTTCCGCACCGCCTGGTCGGACCCCCGGTTCCGCCGGCGCCTGGACGACCTGCTGCGCGACTACGCCGGGCGCCCCACCCCGGTCACCGAGGCCCGCCGGCTGTCGGACGAGCTCGGGGTCCGGGTACTGCTCAAGCGGGAGGACCTGACCCACACCGGCTCGCACAAGATCAACAACGTCCTCGGCCAGGGCCTGCTCACCCTCGAGATGGGCAAGACCCGGATGGTGGCCGAGACGGGGGCCGGCCAGCACGGCGTGGCCACCGCCACCGCCGCCGCTCTGTTCGGGCTGGAGTGCGTGGTGTACATGGGTGAGGTCGACACCGAGCGCCAGGAGCTCAACGTGTTCCGCATGAAGCTGCTCGGCGCCGAGGTGGTGCCCGTGCGCTCCGGCAGCCGCACGCTCAAGGACGCGGTCAACGAGGCCCTCCGCGACTGGGTGGCCACCGTCGAGACCACCCATTACTGCCTGGGCTCGGTGATGGGCCCGCATCCCTACCCGTGGCTGGTACGCGAGCTGCAGAGCGTGGTGGGCAACGAGGCCCGGGAGCAGTGCCGGGCCATCCTGGGCGGCTCCGACCCCGACCTGGTGGTGGCGTGCGTGGGCGGGGGCTCGAACGCGGCGGGCACCTTCGCCGGTTTCGTGGAGACGCCGGCCAGGCTCGTCGGTGTGGAGGCGGCCGGCGGCTCGGCCATGGGCCGGGGCATCCCCGGCGTGCTGCACGGCATGCGCTCCTATCTCCTGCAGGACGAGTGGGGCCAGATCCTCGAGGCCGAGTCCATATCGGCCGGTCTGGACTACCCCGGGATCGGGCCCGAGCACGCCTTCCTGGCCGATTCGGGGCGGGCCCGCTACGAGACGGCGTCGGACGACGAGGTGCTCGGGGCCCTGCAGCTCCTGTCCCGCACGGAGGGGATCATCCCCGCCCTCGAACCGGCCCACGCCCTGGCCTGGCTGATCAGGGCCTCCCGCCAGGGGGACGTGCCGGCCGGCTCCACCGTGCTCATGACCCTCTCCGGTCGGGGTGACAAGGACGCCGAGACCGTGATGAGGTTGATGCGATGAGAGGCGTGGAGGTCGAATCCCACCTGAGGGCGGTCCGCGGATCGGGCCGGAAGATCCTCGTCACCTACGTGACAGGGGGGCTCGGGCCGGACTGGGTGCAGAGCCTGCAGGCCATGGTCGCGGCCGGCGCCGACCTGGTGGAGATCGGCATCCCGTTCTCCGATCCGGTCATGGACGGTGTCACCATCCAGGAGGCGTCCAGCCGGGCACTGGCCCTCGGAGCCAACCCGGCATCGGTGCTGGACGAACTGACCCGGGTGGACCTTCCGGTCCCGCTGGTGGCCATGACCTACTACAACGTGGTCTTCCGGGCCGGCCACGCCCGCTTCGCCCGCATGCTCACCGACGCCGGGGTGCGCGGCGCCATCATCCCCGACATCCCGCTCGAGGAGTCCGCCGGGTGGGAGGCCGACGCCGCCGGATCGGGCGTGGAGACGGTCCTGCTGGCCGCTCCCGTCACCCCCGACGACCGGCTGGCCCGGATATGCGAGCGGTCCCGCGGCTTCGTCTACGGGGTCAACCTGATGGGCGTCACCGGGGAGCGGGCCGCCGTTTCCTCGTCCGCCGGGGTGCTGGCCAAGCGCCTGAAGGCGGCGACGGACAAGCCGGTGATCATGGGCTTCGGTATCTCCACGCCCGATCAGGCCGTCGCCGCCGCCCGGGACTCGGACGGGGTGGTCGTGGCGTCGGCGCTCATGCGCCTGCTCCTCGACGGCGGCGGACCGGAGGCGGTCGGCGACGCCGTCGGGGCCGTCCGCCGGGCTCTGGACCGGGCCTAGACGGCCCCGGTGGTCACCACTTGGCCCGGTGCCGCTCCATGACGCCGAACGCCTGGTCCTGGGCCGACAGCTCCACCCCGCCCGGCAGCACCCCGCTGAACCGGCCGAAGGGCTGCACGTAGTCGCTGCTGATCAGCCCCAGGCTCTCCCGCCGGGAGCGGCGAGCCTCCTCGTCGAAGCGCAGCAGGCTCCCGTCCGCCCCCCACAGCTCGCTGAGGTCGGCGGCGAAGCGCACCGCCGGCGCCTCCAGCGGGCGGCCGTTCACCCAGACGGTGCGCTCGCTCATGGTCTCCGAGTCGTGGACGCCCCGGACCAGGTTCCAGGCCACCGGCCAGCCGTCCACCGAGGTGCCGACCCCGGCCGACCACTCCCAGGCGGTGTCGCGGGCGTGGTAGCCGGCGGACTCGTCGAGCAGCCCCAGGGCCGACACGGGGCGGACCTCCATGCCGGCCGAGAGGTGGCCGTCGGCCCGGATCGGCACCTTCCTCGTCCAGATGTACGAGCGGCCGTGGGGGCTGACCACCTCCACCGCCTGACCCACGGGCGTCAGGGCCAGCTCCAGGCGGACCGGCCCGGCCCGCACCACGACGGACTGCTCGGTGACCGAGATGCGCCGGGTGGTCCCGAGCCGGGTCTCGGTGTCGAGCGCCCCCGAGCGGCGGTCCCACAGCGCCCAGAAGGCCTGCGGGACCGGCCCCACCCGGACGGTGCCGGCGCAGAACATGGCCTCCGGGCCGAACACGCCCACGTAGCGCCACTGCTTCAGCGGGCGCAGGCCCTGCCGGCCGGGCATCGGGTCGGGCGGGACCACGACCGCGGCCTGCCTGGCGGCCTGAGCCCGCCACGGGCGGATGATCAAGCGCCCCCACCCGGGTCGAACTCGAGGACCACCTTCACGTCGCCGGGCTGGCGCTGGTAGGCGCTGCCCCAGTCCTCGAGCGGCACCCGGCGGCTGATCACCCGTCCCAGCCAGTCGTGATCGGCCCCGGCCAGGGCCTGCGCCCCGGCTTCGTAATGGCGGCGGTTGGCGTTCACCGAGCCGAACACCACGTCGTTCTCCAGCACCATGCGCCGGTTGAGGAGGCCCACGTCCACCGGGATGTCGCGGCCGCCGGAGGAGACCCCGGTCAGGCAGACGATCCCGTTGGCCCCGGCGTGGTCCATGACGTCGAAGATCAGCGGTCCCACCCCCGTGCACTCGATCGCCACGTCCGCCTCGACCCCGACGTCGGCCACCGCGCCGTGGTGGTAGTGGGCTCCGAGGGCGGCTACCAGTTCCGGCTTCGGCCCGTCGGTCACCTGGTCGAGGACGTGCACCTCGATGCCCCGCTGCACCCCGAGCAGGGCGGCCAGCAGCCCGATGGGGCCGGCGCCGGTCACCAGCGCGGTGCGCGGCTTCCACTCGGCCCGGGCGCCGATCCGCTCGATGTGGTCCCACGCCTTGGCCACCACCGTCGTCGGCTCCAGCAGCACGCCCAGGTTGCCGAGCTTCTTGTCCACCTTGACCACGAAGTCGGGGGTGATGCGGTAGCGCTCCCGGGCGTAGCCGTGGTGCTCCTTGATGCCCCACTCGGTGTACTTGCCGTTGCGGCACATGTCCCACTCGCCGACCGCGCA
>JAKAXG010000211.1:0-739 GCA_021827225.1 Actinomycetes bacterium
CGTATGCGGCTACGGCTTGGGAGAGAGCGTCGAGCTCACGGCACATGGCATCACACCCCGGGAAGGGACCGAAAACAACACCAGGCCGGCTCGCAACCGACGATCCACGCCCCCCAACATGGGGGAACACACGTTCGAGAGTATCAAAGGTGCAAACGGGCGTCAAGGGCGGGTTGCCGACAGCGCCACCCGAAGATGGAGGCGGCAGGCGGCTGATCGACATCGGTTCCGGGACGCAGGGCCTGCCGCTTGCTGATCCAAGCGTCCGTCTCTGGCGATCAGGAGTAGCGTCGAGGAGGTGAGGGGCCTGCGCACCGCTATCGCGCTGTCCGCAGTCGTGGCCCTGGTCGGCTGCTCGTCGGCGACCCACCGTTCGGCCCCCACCGCGACGACCGCGGCAACCACCACCACCGCCACCTCCACGACGGGTCCGCCCGGCCCGAACGTCGCCGCCGTGACCG
Source organism: Actinomycetes bacterium (assembly GCA_021827225.1). Next base: position 462 of record JAKAXG010000211.1, read on the forward strand.
CCACCCCGGTGCGAACCGTGGTCACTACAGACGGGACCGTCGGCTACCGCAGTTTCGGCACCGGACCTCCTCTGGTGCTGATCATGGGCTACGGAGGGTCGATCGACGACTGGACCCCGTCCTTCATCGCCGCCCTGGCCACGAGGTTCCGGGTGATCACCCCGGACAACCCGGCGGTCGGGAAATCCAGCCCGGTCCCGGCCCCGGTCACGATCAGCGCCATGGCCGCCCAGACCAGCGCCTTCATCGCCGCCCTGCACCTGGGCCGGCCCGACGTG
>JAKAXG010000211.1:749-7240 GCA_021827225.1 Actinomycetes bacterium
CGATCTCCGACGTGCTGGGCTGGTCCATGGGCGGGATGATGGCCCAGGCCCTGGCGGTTACCCACCCCGAGCAGGTCCACCACCTGATCCTGTGCGCCACCCTCCCCGGCGACGGCAAGGCGGTGGCGCCTACGCCGGCGGTGGTGGCCAAGCTGGCCGCCCCCGCCAACGCCGCAGCCACCTTGTCCCTGCTGTTCCTCTCCGACGCAGCCGGGCAGGCGGCCAGCGGCACCTACGTGGCCGGCATCATCAGCTGGCCCGGCTACTACCCGGCCGGGGCGACGGCCGACAAGGCGGAGGGTGGGGCCCTGGTCGAGTGGACCTCGGGCCAGGACCCGGCCGGTCCCGAGTTGGGAACCATCAAGACGCCCACCCTGGTGGCCGACGGCGCCGAGGACCCCCTGGCCCCGACCGGCAACCCGCAGCACCTGGCCGCCGCCATCCCGGGCGCCCAGCTGGCCCTCTACCCCGACACCGCCCACGCCTTCATGTTCCAGGTCCAGGAGCAGTTCGTGTCCCGGGTCACGGCGTTCCTGGCCGGCTGAGGAACGGCCCTGGCCGGCTGAGGAACGGGTGGGCGGCGGGGCCGCCGGCCGGGGAACCGGCGGGCGGCGCAACACCAAGTGGCCCCCGGTAAGTCTCCAGCGCGACCTGGATCGCCAGATGCAGCGGCAGGTGCAGCAGGATTACGCCATGGTGCAGGGGTTCCGTACGGGCATGCTCCGCCTCTGCCAGGCCCAGCTTCGTACCGCTCAGGCGGGCGAAGAGGTGTACGGTCTACAGGGGAAAGCCCAGCTCGATAATGCGCAGCACCCGGCACTAAGTCGTCGGCTCCCTCGACCCCTGGCCGGCGGCCTCCCTCGTGGGCTGGGGGCTGATCAGCCATGAAGCGCGGGCCGCCAGGCCAGGCGGCCCGCTTTGAATCCGTCGATGGTGACCTCGAGGCTCGACTGCCATCCGCCGGTGCCGGTCGAGCCGGGCTGGCTGCGGGCCTCTCCCAGGTAGCCGACGGATGCGAGGACGTGGCGCCGGTCGGGGGGGCACACGAAAGCGGTGAGTACGTTCGCCACCTCCATGAAGGCGTCCTCGACGGTCCCGGTCAAGGTGTGGGCCCCGCTCCATTCCCGGGCCTGGCGGGACGGCACGCGGGCCAGGGCACAGCCGAGGGCGATGGCGAGGGGCATTTCCACCACCGCTTCGGCACCAGGGCCGCCGGCCGGGTCGCTGTAGTGGACCACCGCCCGGGGTAGGTCGACCCGGGGCTCGGCTGCGGCGCCCACCGCCACGTCGCGCTGGAACAGCGCCGAGAGGACTCCGGCCAAGGAGCGGCCTTCCCCGGGGCTCGGCGCTGCCGCGGGCGCGGCCATTCCCATGGCCGCCCGGACGTGCCAGTCCAGATCCGGGCCGCTCACCGGCTTGGTCAGCAGGAACTGGGCGCCGGCGTGGAGGGCCTCGGCTCGCAGTCGGGGGCTGGACTCGCAGGTTACGAAGCCGATCTTGACGGTCGATCCCCGGCGTTGCAGCTCGCGCATCAGGCCCATTCCCCCGCCCCCGGGCATGTTCCAGTCGGCCACGACCAGCTCCACCGGGCGGGTCGTGACCGACTCGATGGCGGCCCCGGTGTCGGCGACGTCACTGATGTCGTCCCAACCGGCCAGGCGCAGCTCCCTCTTGATCAGCAGCCGCATGGTCTCGCTGTCGTCCACCAAGAGAATGCTCACGGCGCAGCCGGCCCGGGATCGACCGGGGCCCCGAACAGCACCCGGTGCAGTGCGGAGCTGGCCTGTTGGAGATGGCAGTCGAGCTGCTCGGCGCCCCGCCGGGCGCCGGTCGGGTCGCCCCGGCGGGCCGATTCCTCGACGTGCCTGCAGCAGTCGGCCAGGGCGGTGGCGGCCACGCTGGAGCTGGCGCCGCGCAGGGCGTGGGCCACGCCGGCCGCGGCTGCCAGATCTCCGGCCGCCACCGCCGCGCCGAGCGCAACGATGCGCTGGCGGGCCTCGATCGCGAAGCCGGTGATCAGCTCCCTCAGGGCCTGGTCGCCGCGGCCCCGGCCGTAGCTGACCAGCTCGACAAGGGTCCACGGGTCCAGCACCGCGGCGGGCGTGCCGGGGCGGGGAGTCGCCTTCCGGCTCATTCGAGGTGCTCCCGACGGCAACCAGTGTCGGCCCCCGACGCGACGCCGGTTCCCCGCTCGGCGGCCAGGCGGAGGTACTCGACGAGCTGGTCCACCCGGAACGGCTTGGTCAGGTAGTAGTCGGCGCCGGCCTGCCAGCCCTGCCAGATCTCGGTGTCCGACGCCCGGGCGCTGAGCAGGACCACCGGTATGGACCGGGTGTCATGACAGGATTTGAGCGACTGCAGTACCGAGAAGCCGTCCCGGCCGGGCATCATCACATCGAGCAGCACCAGGTCCGGTGCGATCGCCCGGATGTGGTCCTCGACACCCAGCGCGCTGTCGTAGACGCGGACGTCGATCCCTTCCGCTTCCAGGTTGAACGTGACCAGGTCCCGGACGAAAGGGTCGTCGTCCACATACACACAGGTCAATCGGTGGTCCATGATCTCCTCCTCGGTCAGGCGGCGCTCGGAACGACGGCAGGGACAGCGGCCGGGTCGGCACCCGGGAAGGTGTCGGGCCGGGCCAGCAGCCCTGCGGCCGGGCGGGGGGCCGCCTCGGCTCCGCCGGGTAGCGCCTCGCGCCCCGGGTCGGCCAGCGGCAGTCCCAGGGTGAAGGTGCAGCCACCGCCCGGGGTCTCGGCCAGATCCAGGGTGGCCCCCATCCGGTCGGCCAGCTGCCGGCAGATGAACAGACCCAAACCGCTGCCCCCGCTGGAGCGCGTGGCGCTCTGATCCAGCTGGACGAACCGCTCGAACACCCGGTCCCGGTCGGCCTCGGCGATGCCCGGGCCGTGGTCGCTCACCGATACGCACAGCTGGGCGCCTCGACACTCGAAGCCCACCTCGACGGGGCTGCCCGGGGCGTACTTGGCGGCGTTCTGGACCAGGTTGGCGATGATCTGGCGGGCCTTGAACCGGTCGGTGGTGACCACGGCTCCGGGCTCGGGCCGCCTCAGGCGCACGGCCGGGCGGACCATGTCGGGTAGGTCGGCCAGCACGTCATCGGCCAGCTCAGCGGCGCTGGACGCGACCACGTCGCAGTGGATCCGGCCCTGTTCGGCGGCGGCGACGAGCAGCAGGTCCTCGATGAGAAGCCGTAGGCGCTGCCCCTGGTCGGCGGCATTGTGCAGCAGCCGGTCCCGGGCCGCCGGTTGAATCCGGTCGTCCAGGCGTTGGAGGGTCTCCACCGCGCCGATCACCACGGTGAGGGGGGTGCGCAGCTCGTGGGATATCGTGGACACGAACTCGTCCTTGCGCTGGTTGGCGATCATCTGGGCGCGCAGCGAGCGGTGCAGCCGGCCGACCAGGATGGCGTTGGCGGCGATGGCCGCCCCGTGGGCCACGTAGGCGGCCAGCGAGTCGGCGATGCTCGAATCGCGCGGCGTCCCGGTGGAGGATCGCATGACCGCTACGAGCAGGTCGCAGTCCGAGCCGGTGGGTGAGCGGGCTATGACCACCGTGGCCGAGCCGGCCGCCAGTCGGCGCAGCGCCGGGTGGAGGGCGGGGGTGCTCAACGACTGGCCGGGTTCCAGCTGATATGACAGCAGGGCCTCTACCTGGTCGGGGTCGGCCGTCCCGCTGCGGTCCGTTCCGACGGAATGGCCCTCCCACCCGGAGGGCCCGCTGCCCATCAGGCACAGCGATGCCTCACCGGTGAGCAGGCCCCGGGCTTCCTCGGCCACCACCGCGGTGACGGCCCGCTCGGCGGCGCGCTCGGCGGTGCGGGTGGTGGCCTGGTAGAGCCGCTCGAAGCGCAGGTGCTCGCTGCGGTGGATGGCGGCGTGACGGCTGTTCATCCACACCACGACCGCGATCGGGCCGATCAGCAGCGGATAGCCGGGACCCTGCGACCACAGCTGCTGGACCAGCAGCCCGAGGGCGGTGCCGACGACGGTGGTGGCCGCCGCGGTGGGGACCGAACGGGTCAGTGTGTGGCCGAAGCCGCGGTTCTCGGCCCTGGCCAAGATGGCCGACACCGAGGCGGCATTGAGAATCCCCCAGCAGCCGACTGCGCCCAGCGCAGCCAGCCAGGAGCCGCCAGGGGCGCCCGAGGCCGGGCGCAGCAAGTGGAACACCTGGCCGGCGGCGGCCGCGGTGGCCGTCTGGCTCACAGCGTTGAAGGACGCCTTCAGCGCAGGTGCCCGGCTGGTGAGGCAGCGCGCCGCCTCCCCGGCGCCGACCGCCAGGGCGATCCACGGTGCGGGCAGGTGGAACAAGGCGATGACCAGCACCGATTCTGTGAGGGTGAACCACGCCCGGTGCCGGCTGAACTCCAGCTCCACGTTGAGCCGGCCGACAGCTGCGAAGGCGGCGCACAGCGCCAGCAGGGCGAGGAGGTGGGGTGGTCGGGACCAGGCCCCGGCCTGGGGTCCGACCAGGGCCAGGGCGACGGCGGCGTCGAGGGCGATCACGGTCGCGACGGTGGGACGCAGCCGCGGCGGGGTCCTGTCCCGGGCGACGGTCATCGCTACCAGCCCTCCCCGGCCCAGTGCATGGTGGCCCACGACGTGTCGGCCCAGTGCATGGTGGCCCAGTGCATGGTGGTCCACGGAGTGCCGGTCCATTGCATGTCCGCCCACCCCTGGTCAGGCCAGGTGATCGCAGCCCACGACACCGGCCCGGTGGTGTTGTCCCATGTCGAGTCCGTCCAGGTGCCGGTGGCCCACGGCATGACCTGCGCCTGGCTGCTGGGAACGCCGGTCACCACCGGGTGCTTCTGCCACCATGCCGGCGACGGCGTGGCCTGGTCGGCGGCGGCCACGTCCAGCTGGCCGGCCGGACCGGAGAGCGGGGCGCCTTCGGTGCTGGTCAGCGCCGCTTTCACGTCGTCAGGGGTGGCGTCGGGATGGTGCTCGATGAGGATGGCGGCGGCGCCTGCGGCGAGGGCGGTGGCCATCGACGTGCCGCTGCCGACGAAGTACAGGCCGCCCCGGCGGGCCTGGGGGTAGGCCCGGTCGATGACCGATCCGGGAGCGCGCAGCGATTCGACCGACACCCCCGGGGCCAGCACGTCGGGCTTGGTCGGCGAGCTCCCCGACCAGGTCGGGGAGCTGTAGGCGCCGCTCGTTGTCTCCGCCCCGGCAGTGATCACCCACGGGTCGTCCCCGGGGGCGGTGACCTGACTTTCCCCCTCGTTGCCGGCTGCCGCGACGACGGTGATGCCGGACGCCCAGGCTGCTTCCACCGCGGCGTCCAGGGGATCGGCCCAGGCAGGGACCGGTAGCTGCGCCCCGAAGGAGATGGACATGACCCGGATGTCGTAGCGGGACCGGTGCGACACGGCCCAGCCGATGCCCTCGATCAGCCGGGCGATGGTGGTGGAGCCGTCAGAGCGGGCGACCTTCACCGAGACCAGGGTGACGCCCGGGGCCACCCCGGCCACCGCGCCCGGACCGCCGATGCCGTTACCGGCGATCAGCCCGGCCATGAAGGTGCCGTGCCCGTATCCGTCGAAGCGGTCGCGACCACCCGAGAAGTCGGGGCTACGGACCAGGCGGCCCGCATCCAGGCCCGGCGTGGGGTCCACGCCGGTGTCGATCACCGCCACCCCCACGCCAGAACCGGCGGTGGGCGACCACAGACCGCCGAGATGCATGCGGGCCAGCTGGGCCGGCTGGTCCGGCCCCGGGGTGGCGGTCCCGGAGCGTCCCGATCCGTAGGAGGACCCGAGCGCTTTCATGGCCACGTCGGGGGTGACCTCGAACCGCCCGGCGGCGGCCAGGGACCGGGCAGCCGCCGGGGACAGCTGGGCGTCCACGCCGCGCACTACCGGTAGGGGGGCGACGACCCGGCCCCCGGCGGCGGCCACCGCAGCCCGGGCCGCGTCGAGCGACGAACCCAGCACCACGAAATGCTGCGCCGGCCCGTCGCCCGGGGGGGCAGCCGGGGGTCGGGGAGCGGCCGGCAGCGCCATAGCCACCACCCCGAGCGATGGGGCCAGGATCCCCACTCCCATCAACAGGGCCGGGCGGCCGCTGCTGCTTCGGCGCCGTCTGATTGAAGCGGTCCTCATGGTTGTCCTTCCTCTCGCCCGTCGATGGGAGCGCCGGACGGTTCGGGCTGTGGTCCGGGCACGGCCCTATCGTCGTCGTGCAGCGTCCCAGCGGGACAGGATCATTCGCCGCTTTGACCCCACCGGGATGGTGCCTGCCCGTCCCGTCGGCAGGTGTCGGCACCCCCCGATCGGACTACCCGAGGCACGGCCCGCGGAATTCCCTGACCGTACCGGCAGCTACCGGTAACGGGCGGGCTGGTGGCGTCAGCTGCCGGGGATGAGGTGCGAGCGGACCAGGGTGCGGGCTATGGCCTGGGCCAGGTGGGCGGCCTCGGTGGTGCGCTCCCGGGCCGCGGTGACGACCGCTCATTAGATGCGC
>JAKAXG010000212.1 GCA_021827225.1 Actinomycetes bacterium
TCCGATCTGCCCGGCCACCCCCACCGCCAGGGCCCCGGTCACGAAGGCGCCGACCAGGGGCACGAAGCTCCCGAGGGCGACGAGCACCGCCAGGGGGAACGCCAGCGGCACGCCCAGGAAAGACAGGGTTATGGCCACCACTACCCCGTGGAAGGTGGCCACGATCAGCGTGCCGCGGACGTACTGGCTGATGGTGCGCCAGGCCGCCCGGCCGGCGGCGTCGGCGGCGGGGCGGCCCGCCGGCGGGAAGCCCTTCAGCAGGAACGCCCACACCCGGTCCCCGTCGTAGACGAGGAAGATGGACGAGAACACGGCGAGAAGCAGACCGGTCAGGAAGGAGAGGACGGTCTTGCCGGTCGAGAGCGCCGCCGACGCGATCTTGGAGCTGTTCCTGGTGATGTCGTTGGCGACGGTGTTGTTGAGGTTGTCCACCGTCTTGGCATTGATCTTCAGCGGCCCGTGGATCAGCCAGTGCTTGATCTGCGGGAGCAGGCGGTTGATCTCGTTGCCGAGCTGCGGGGCCTGCTGGGTGGCCCGCACGACCACCTCCGTGATCAAGCCCCCGAGGATGAACACCGCCCCGAGCATGGTGATGAGGGTGGCCGCCCCCCGTCCCACTCCCAGCCTGCGCATCCGGTTCGCCACCGGCTGCAGCAGCCCGGTCACGAGGATGGCGGCGATGAAGGGGATGACGACGAGGGACAGCTTCGACAGCAGCTGCACCACGAAGTACCCGACCGTGCCCAGGGCGAGCAGCCGCCAGGCGTACTCGCCGGCCGTGCGCAGCAGCGGCCCGGGGCTCTGGCCTCCGGAGGATGGGGACGACACCGGCTGACCCGGCCCGCTCGGCTGCATGGCCACCAGCCTGCCCGACCGGGCCGCCGGGATCGGGGACTGCTGCCGGCCGGTGGGAATAGGGCTGCCGGCGGCGGGGTTGGCGCCGGCATGGCCCTCGCAGATACCGCTATCTCCGCTCTGGACGGAAAGCCCCTGGACCTGTCGCAGTTCGCCGGGAGGGCGACGCTGGTGGTGAACGTGGCGTCGCGCTGCGGTCTCACCCCGCAGTACGCCGGGCTGGAGGAGCTCCACGAGCGGTACAGGGACCGGGGCTTCAGCGTCCTCGGGGTGCCGTGCAACCAGTTCGCCGGCCAGGAGCCCGGCACGGCCGAGGAGATCGCCACTTTCTGCTCGACCACCTACGGGGTGACCTTCCCCATGACCGAGAAGGTCGATGTCAACGGGCCGGACCGCCATCCCCTCTATACCGAGCTGACCTCCGTCAAGGACGCCGGTGGCGAGGCCGGCGACGTGCAGTGGAACTTCGAGAAGTTCCTGATCGCGCCCGACGGCCGCGTGGTCGGCCGGTTCCGGCCCGGGGTCACGCCCGATGCGGAGGAGCTCGTGTCCGCCATCGAGCAGGTCCTTCCGGGATGAACCGGTAGGCTCCCTGGGTGCTGTTTTTTCCGGGCTGGGTGCCGGCGGGCCGGGACGAGATAGGTGGATCGGGGTAGGAACCGCCATCATGGATTCGGCAGGGCTGTACCGGGCCGTATTCGAGTGTGCTCCGGTGGCCATAGCAGTGCTGGACTCCGAGATGCGGGTAGTGGACGCCAACACCGAATTGGCTGGGCTTCTCGGCCGGCGGCAGTCGAGCATGCAGGCTGTCACCGTCGGGGAACTGGCGGTTCCCGACGACGCCGACCGTCTCATCCGGGCTGTCCACGAGGCCCGGTCGGCCGGTGGCAGCCCGGTGGTAGTGGAGCACCGCTACCGGAACCCCGACGGGGAGGGCTGGCTGCGGACGGCGGTCCGGAGCCTGATGGAGCCGGGGCGGCCCGGCTGGACGGTGTGCACGTTCCACGATCTCACCCGGGACCAGCAGGCCCTGGAGCAGCAGCGCCGGGAGGCCGAGCAGGACGCCCTGACCGGGCTGCTGAACCGCCGGGGTGGTGACCGCCGGCTGACGGCGGCCCTTCAGCGCATGGTCCTGTCAGGACCGGTGGCAGTGATCATCTGCGACGCCGACGGGCTGAAACAGGTCAACGACCGGTTCGGCCATGCCGCCGGCGACGAGGCGCTGGTGGATCTCGCCCACCGCCTGCGTAGCGCGGTGCGCTCGGGGGACGACGTGGCCCGTATGGGCGGCGACGAGTTCATAGTCGTGGCCCGGGTGGCCGGCCTCGAAGAGGCCCGGGCCATCGCCGAGCGCTGCGTGCGGGCCGTCGAAGCGGCCGGGGGCGAAGGCCCCGGCCGGTGCCGGGTCACGATCTCCGCCGGGGTGGCGCTGGCCTGCCCGGGGCAGCCGGTGGACCCGGCCGGCTTGCTCGCCGAGGCGGACCGGGCACTCTACGAGGCCAAGCGGCGGGGCGGTGACCGCTGGTACGGGTGCTGAGCCCGGTCGGCAGGACCCGGCCGGACCAGGGCCGGGGATGAGCGTCGCCGGGCACACCGTGGTGGTGATCAGCGATACCCACCTCCGCGACGGGAAGCCGGACCGGTGGCTTCCCGAGAAACTGCTGCAGTACCTCGCCGGGGCGGACGCCGTGCTGCATGCCGGAGACGTGGTGGAACCCGGGGTGCTGGAACGCCTGGGCCGCTTCGCTCCGGTGCACGCGGTGCTCGGCAACAACGATCACACCCTGGCCGGCCGGTTGCCGGAGACGGTGGTGGTCGACCTGGCCGGGGTGCGCGTCGGTATGGTCCACGACAGCGGACGCAGCCTGGGCAGAGCCGGCCGCTCGAGGCGGAGGTTCCCTGACTGCTCCGTGGTGGTGTTCGGGCACAGCCACATCCCGCTCGACGAGGTCGGTCTCGGCGGTCAGTTGCTGTTCAACCCCGGCTCGCCGACCCAACGGCGCCGGCAGCCGCACCCCACCTTCGGGATCCTCGAGCTGGGCTCGGGCCGGGTTCTCAGCCATCGGCTGGTGGCTACTGACAGCTGAAGGCCCTGTCAGCCGTCGAGGAAGCTGAGGCGCACGTGGCGGTCCGGGTTGTCGCCGTTCGGGTCGACCAGGCATATGGACTGCCACGTCCCCAGTTGCAGCCGGCCGGCGAGCACGGGGACGGTCAGGGAGGGGGCGATGAACGCCGGCAGGATGTGGTCGCGCCCGTGGCCGGCGCTGCCGTGGCGGTGGGACCAGCGTCCGTCCGCCGGGAGCACCTCGTCGATCTGGAGCAGCAGGTCCGAGTCGCTGCCGGCACCGGTCTCGATGACGGCCAAGCCGGCGGTGGCGTGCGGCACGAAGACCGAGAGGAGCCCTTCAGCTCCCGGGGACAGGAACTGCCGGCACCGCGAGGTGATGTCCACGACGGCCGGGCGGTCGCCGGTGCGCACACTGATCAACTCGCTTCTCATGGTTCGACCTCCTCGCTGCGGTACAGGCGGTCACCGCCGCCGCCCATCTGCTCCTGGAGGAGGGGGGAGCGGCTGAGCAGCACGGTACCGATTCCGAGCGCCACGGCCGATGCCAGCACGCCGACCAGCCAGAGTCCCTGGCGGGTCTGCTCGCCGAAGGCAAGCACACCCCACAGGATGGCGACCCCCGGATCGGCCAGGGTGATCCCCGGCTGGGCTGCGAACAGTGGGCCGGCCTGCAGGGCGTTCTGCATCAGGAACATGGCGACCAGGCCGCTCCCCGCCATGGCGTAGGTGCTCCACGTCTCGAAGACTCCCGCCGGGCCGTAATGCAGCCCGTGGGTGGCGCTCTTCATGAACGCTGCCGTGAGCCCGAAGGCTATTCCGGCCGCCAGACCGAGCATGGCCGGCCGGCGGGCCGGCCCGCCGCGGGAGCTGGCCGCGACGCAGCCGGCAACCGCACCGGCGGTGATCCCTCCGCCGATTACCCAGTGCAGGACGGGGATGTGATGGACCGTCGGCCGGGACGGGTCGAGGAAGAAGATCAGCCCGGCCAGGCCGACGGTCATGACCCCGATGGCCAGCCACTCCCTCTTGTGCATGCGGGCCCCGAACACCCGGGCGCCGCCGATGAGGGTCATCGGCAGCTCCAGGACCAGGATGGGCTGCACCGCGGCGAGCTGTCCCATGCTCAGGGCGGCCCCGTCCAGGAGGAACGACACGATGACCGCTCCGAAGCCGGCCAGCCAGACCGGCCGGTGGAGCAGGTCCAGTATCAGCTGGGGTTTCATGGCCAGCTCAGCTGGTTCTTCCTTGTCGGCCTTGCGCTGCAGGATGTTCGAGGCGGCATTCGACGCCGCAGCCAGCACGGCCAGCGGGAAACTGGGGGTCACCCGGCGCTCCGCCGCCGGCTACGCCGGCGTCGTGCCGTGGAACGTGGGATCACCGGCCGGGGCGCGGCGGACCATGGCCGCCACCGAGTCCGCGATGTCGGCCCGGAACATCTGCCGGGCGGTGCTGATCAGGCCCTGCCGGAACGTTCCGTCGTCGGCCACCCGGCCGAGCACCTTGAGCAGCTCCTCCTCCGAGCGGGCGTAGCGGGATACGCCGACCTGATCCATGCGCTCCACGTTCTCCCGGCCGTGGCCGGGGATGGGTCCGAAGCTGACAACCGGGGTGCCGACGGCCATGGCCTCCATGGCCATCAGCCCACCGGCGTTCTCCACCACCACGTCGGCCGCCACCATGAGCTTCGACATGTCGTCCACCCAGCCGAAGACCCGTCCGCAGCCGGCGGCCTCCAGGCGCCGGCGTAGAGCCTCGTTGCGGCCGGTCACGGTCACCACCTGGAACCGGCCGTCGGCGGCCACGGCCCTGGCGGTGCGCTCGATGTGGCCGGCGCCCCATGAACCGGCGACTATCAGCACGACCCGGTCCTCGTCGGACAGGCGCAGCTCGCGGCGGGCCTCCGGCCGGCTCAGGCGGGGCTGCGCGAAGGGAGGGTGGACGATCGGTCCTGGTGCCTCAGCGACGGGGGCCCCGAGTGAGCGAACCCGCTCGGCCTGGGCCTCGTGCAGGCAGAAGTGCACATCGACATCGGGATCGACCCACAGCCCGTGGGTGGCGAAGTCCACCACTATCGATGCCGTCTCCACCGGCATGAGACCCCGCCGGCGCATGTCGCCCAGCACCTGCGAGCAGAGGTGGAACGTCGACACGGCGACGTCGGGGTGGTGGATCGCCATCCAGCGTTCCAGCCGCCGCCCGGCCAGCCGGATGATCGGAGAGGCTCTCCGCCCGGGGTGCTCGGAGGGGCGCAGCCAGACGGCGTAGATCCCCTCGTACAGCCACGGGGCGTGGCGGACGACGCCTTTGTAGAACCCCGTGATGAGGCGACCTATGCGTAGCGGGAGCAACTCCCACACGTCGAGTACGTCGCAATCGATGCCCCGCTCCGCCAGCCGGCGCTGCAACTCGAGCGCCACTTGATCATGCCCGGCGCCCATTCCGGCCGTGAGCGTGACGACCCGCCCGGGCATCAGCGGGACGGCACCGGGCGGTCGGACATGAACACCGTTGCGAGGTACCCGCCGAACATGGCGCTCAAACTGTCCCGTGACTCCGGCAAGACGATCGAAAGCCTACAGCAGCCCCCGGAACCGCCTGTGACCCGAGCGGTCCCGCGGACGCCTCCCCACCCGCCGGGGGCGGGCGACCCGAGGCGGCGGCCGGTCACAGGCCGAGGCCGAAGCGGGTGACCCGGTCCCGCAGCCCGGTCGGCGTGTAGCGCTGGGCCAGGTTGAGCGCCAGGGCGTCCAGCCCGACCAGGTACCGCTCCGCCGGGAACCGGCAGGTCAGGGCCCGGCCCACCACGCCGGCGACCCGGGTCGGGTCACCCATCAGCGGCTCGGTGAGCCTCAGGCCGGTCGAGGACCGGCGGTAGGCCCTCTCGTAGCCGGAACCGGCCCGCACCGCCGCTGTCTCGGCCACCTCTCCCCAGATACCCGTCCGGAACCCGCCGGGCTCCACCAGCACCACCTTGATGCCGGCGGAAGCCACCTCCATGCGCAACGCGTCGCTCAGGGCTTCCAGGGCGTGCTTGGCCCCGGAGTACCATCCCGCCAGAGGGGCGGTGGTCCGGCCGAAGATGGAGGACATGTTGACCACCCTCCCCCCGCCGGAGGCGCGCATGTGGGGAATGGCCAGCCGGCTGAGCCGCATCGGGGCCATCACCATCGTCTCCATGAGCATCCTGGCCTCGTCGTCACCGACGTCCTCCACCGCCCCCATCCCGCCATAGCCGGCGTTGTTGATCAGGCCCCACGGCCTCAACTCGTCGATCGCATCGCCGCAGCGGTCGGTGTCGGTGACGTCGAGAAGGACGGTTTCCACCTCCACCCCGGCCCGGGCCGCGGCCCGCCGTACCAGGCGGCCCTTGGCCTCGGAGCGCACGCTGCCCACGGAGCGGAACCCGAGACGGGCGACTTCGAGGGTGGTGGCCAGGCCGATCCCCGAGTTGGCCCCGGTTGTGAGGACCACCCGGTTGGCCCGGTCACCTTCGGCTGCACTCATGATCGCCTCCGCTGGACATGGCTCGTATGTTCCCGCGACGAGCGTTCAAACCACAGCCCACGACCGCCCGGCCCCCCGCTGGTAGATCCGGAGGTCACGGATCGGGACCGGCCCCGGGATGGGCCGTTCGGTCGCGGCGGCGGATGGGGTATTGGAACCTCCGTGGCCAGCTTCGCAGTCGCCCGTCGCCCCCTACCGGAAGTTGCCCGCAACCCGGCGACCACCCTTCGGTCCCGCTTCGCCTACCCTCCGGTTCGGAGATGACCGGTACCGGCTGGGAACGGGCGTTGTTCGGGCCGAGTGAGACCGGCCAGGTGATGTCGGAGTTCGACTGGTCCGCCACGTCTGTGGGCGATCCGGAGGGATGGCCGCTGCTGCTCCAGACGCTGGTCCGGCTGATGCTGTCATCGCGCTTCCCGATGTGGCTCGGGTGGGGACCGGAACTGGCCTTCTTCTACAACGACGCCTACGCCCGGGGCACGCTCGGGGTGAAGCATCCATGGGCGCTGGCCCGGCCGGCCTCGCAGGTATGGTCCGAGATATGGACCGACCTCTCCCCTCGGGTGGGGGCGGTGGTGGACTCCGGGCAGGCCACCTGGGACGAGGCCCTGCTCCTGTTCCTCGAACGCAGCGGATACCGGGAGGAGACCTACCACACGTTCTCCTACAGCCCCGTCAGCGACCTCGATGGCAGGATCGTCGGCCTGCTGTGCGTGGTGAGCGAGGAAACGTCGCGCGTCATAGCGGAACGTCGGATGGAGACGATCCGGGATCTGGCGTCGCGGGTGTCGGCGGCCCGGACGAT
>JAKAXG010000213.1 GCA_021827225.1 Actinomycetes bacterium
GGGTGGAGACCGGCAGCACGGTGGGGGTGGAGTTCGACCCCATGCTGGCCAAGGTCGTCGCCCACGCCCCCACCCGCAGCGAGGCGGCCGCCCGCCTGGCCCTCGCCCTGGAGCGGAGCCGGATACGGGGGGTGACCACCAACCGGGACTTCCTGGTGGCGGTGCTGCGCAGCCCGGAGTTCCTGGCCGGCGACACCACCACCGACTTCATAACCCGCACCGCCACGCCGACGTCCCGGGTGGCGACCGAGGAGGAGGAACGGGCGGCGGCGGTGGCCGCCTGCCTGGTGCTGCGGCACCGGGCCCGGGCCTCCGCCCCGGTGCTCGCCACCGTGCCCGCCGGCTGGCGCAACAGCGTCATGCCGGCCGAGCGGGTGGTCCTGCGCCGGGACGAGCGGGACGTGGCCGTGGACTACCGCTCCCGCCGCGACGGGGGGGTGGAGGTGGTGATCGGCGACTGGTCGGCTTCGGTGGCCCGGTGGCGTGTGGAGCCCGGCGCCGGCCGCCCCGACGATCACCGCTCCGCCGGGTTCGGGCGGGAGGTGACCTTCGAGATGCACGGCCGGTCCCACCGCTTCGACGTGGCGGTGCACGGCGGGACGGTCTACGCCCAGGGTCCGGCCGGCGACCTGCGCTTCGAGATCCGGCCCCGCTTCCCCGCCGCCGGGGCCGGCGTCCCCGAGGGCGGCCTGCTGGCCCCCATGCCCGGGCGGGTGCTGGCCGTCGCCGTGTCGGAGGGGGAGGACGTCGAGGCCGGTCAACTGCTGATGGTGGTGGAGGCGATGAAGATGGAGCACCGGGTGACCGCCCCGCACGCCGGCCGGGTGGCCGAGGTGCGGGCCCGCGCCGGCGAGCAGGTGAGCGGCGGGGACCTGCTGGTCGTGCTGGACTCGCACCACTCGCCGGTGGTGGGATCATGAGCCGCCCAGCGGTGCGCATCGCCAACTGCAGCGGGTTCTACGGGGACCGGCTGGCCGCCGCCCGGGAGATGGTCGACGGCGGCCCCATCGACGTGCTGAGCGGCGACTGGCTGGCGGAGCTGACCATGCTGATCCTGGCCAAGAACCAGCTCCGCGACCCGGCGTCCGGTTACGCCCGCACCTTCGTCACCCAGATGGAGCAGGTGATGGGCGACTGCCTGGATCGGGGCATCAAGGTCGTCTCCAACGCCGGGGGCCTCTCGCCGCGCGGCTGCGCCGCCGCGGTGCAGGAGGTGGCTGACCGCCTGGGGCTGTCCCCGGTGGTCGCCTACGTGGAGGGCGACGACCTCCTGCCCCGGCTGGAGGACCTCCGCGCCGCCGGGGTGGAGCTGGCCCACATGGAGACCGGCGAGCCGCTGGGCGACCGCCCGGTGCTGACGGCCAACGCCTACCTGGGCGGGTGGGGCATCGCCGATGCCCTCCGGCGGGGGGCCGACATCGTCATCACCGGCCGGGTCACCGACGCCGCGCTGGTGGTGGGACCGGCGGCGTGGCATCACGGCTGGGCCGGCGACGACTGGGACCGGCTGGCCGGGGCGGTGGTGGCCGGCCACGTGATCGAGTGCGGTGCCCAGGCCACCGGGGGGAACTACGCGTTCTTCACCGAGATACCGGGCCTGGAGCATCCCGGTTTCCCGATCGCCTGCGTGGAGGAGGACGGCTCATCGGTCATCACCAAGCACCCCGGGCACGGTGGTGCGGTGACGGTCGGGACGGTGACCGCCCAGCTGCTGTACGAGATCGGCGCCCCGGCCTACGCCAACCCGGACGTGACCGCCCGGTTCGACTCCATCCGCCTGACCCAGGAGGGCCCGGACCGGGTGCGCATCTCCGGTGTGCGGGGCGACTCGCCGCCCGAGACGACCAAGGTCGCCCTCAACTACCAGGGGGGGTGGCGCTCGACCACCACCCTCTACCTGACCGGCCTGGACGTCGAGGCCAAGGCGGCCCTGGTCGAGGCGGCGCTGTGGCGGTCCGTGCCGGGGGGCAGGGAGGCGTTCCAGTCGGTGGACGTGTCGCTGGCCCGCACCGACCTCGAGGATCCGGCCACCAACGAGCAGGCCACCGCCACGCTTCGCATAACGGTCAAGGACCCCGACGAGCGCAAAGTGGGCCGGGCGTTCTCCAGCCGGGTGACGGAGCTGGCGCTGGCCTCCTATCCGGGCCTCTACGGCGGCGGTCTCACCGCCGGGGCGTCCGCCTACGGCGTCTACTGGCCGGCGGTGGTGCCGGCCCCGCTCGTGTGGCAGGAGGTCGTCGTGGCCGGGGCCGGGCGCACCGTGGTGGAGCCGGTCCCGGCCCCGTCACCGCCGGTCGTGGCCGACGTCGAGCCGGTGACGGCCGGCCCGGCGCCGGGCGGACCAACCCGGCGGGCACCGCTCGGCACCCTCTTCGGCGCCCGCTCCGGGGACAAGGGCGGCAACGCCAACCTGGGGGTGTGGGCCCGCTCCGACGCCGCCTACGCCTGGCTGTCCGAATGGTTGACCGCCGCCCGCCTCGAGGAGCTGCTCCCCGAGACGGCCGGGCTGGCGGTCCACCGCTACGAGCTGGCCAACCTGCGGGCCCTGAACTTCGTGATCGTGGGCCTGCTCGGCGAGGGCGTGGCGTCGAGCACCCGCATGGACGGCCAGGCCAAGAGCCTGGGCGAGTGGTGGCGGGCCCGTCACGCCGACATCCCCGAGGCCCTCTTCGGGGCCGGCTAGCCGCCTCCCCGCGCGGCCCGGCTCAGCGGACCACCGCGGCCAGGGCGTCGAGGTGGCGCTGCATCCGGTGGCGGGCCAGGTCCCGGTCGCCGGCGGCCACCGAGGCGGCGATGCCCGAATGGGCCCGCAGTACCTCGGCGCGGACCCGGTCCCGGTCGTCGGGGGCCAGCCGCTCGATCTGGTGCAGCCGGCTCAACCGGATCAGCACCAGCGCCACCAGCTCCAGCACCCGGTTGGCGGCCGCCCCGGCGAGCACGGCGTGCAGGTCCAACGAGCCGACGGCCTCCTGGTCCTCCCCGCCGGCCGCCTCCCGGTCCAGGGCGTCCTGCATGAGGGCCCGGCCGGCGGCGTCGATGCGGTCGACGGCCAGCTGCACCAGCGCCACCTCCACCCCGGTGCGCAGCTCGCTCAGCTGGGCCAGCTCCATCTTCTGCCGGGCCAGGTAGATGGCGGCCACGTCGGTGACGGCGGTGGTCCCCGGCTCCACCACGAACAGCCCCCCGCCCGGACCGCGGCGCATGCGGGCGATCTGGTGGTACTCCAGTAGCCGCACCGCCTCTCTCAGAACCGCCCGGCTGACCTTCTCCCGGTCGATGAGCTCGGTCTCGGTGCCGATCAGATCCCCCGGCTGCAGGCCCTTGGCCACCACCGTCTGGGCGATGCCGCGGGCCACCCCCTCGGCCAGCTTCCGGGTGCCGGCGGCGTCGACCAGGGTCGACTGGGGCAGGACCTGCCGGGTGCTGCGGCGCCGGCGCAGGTAGTCGGCCTCGGCCTCCAGGTGGACCCGCATCCGCCGGCGGGCGGTGGCCGCGTCACCGTCGATCACCGCCTGGGCGATCCGGCTGTGGGCGTGGCCGATCTCCTCCACGTTGCCGACCGTCTTCCAGTTGGTGGAGTACAGGGTGGCGACCCGGTTGAGCACCTCCACGAACAGCACCAGGGCCGGGTTGCGGCTGCTGGCCGCCACCAGGCGGTGAAGGGCCCGGGGGTCGGGCCCGAGCTCGGACGGCTCGCCGTCGACGAAGCGGCGCAGGTCGACCAGGTCCTCCTCCTCGAGCCGGCGCGACGCCAGCTCGCAGGCCACCTCCTCCAGCACGACGCGGGCCTCGAACACCTCGTCAAGGCGGGCGTCGACCCGGTGCAGGTACAGCACCACCGCCTCGATCACCGCCTCCACGGTCGGCTCGGTGATCACCAGACCGCCGCCCGGCCCCCGCCGGGTGCGGGCCACCTCCTGGTGCTCGACCAACCTGACGGCCTCCCGGAACACGGCCCGGCTGACCTGGTAGCGCTCGAGCAGCTCGGCCTCCGCGCCGAGCACCTCGCCGACCGGCCACCCCATGGCCATGACGTCCTCGACGATGCGGTCGGCGAGCAGCGCCGCCCGCTTGGCCTTGACGCCCGGCCCGGGTCTGGACGGCAGTTCGGCGGTCACCGACCGGGCGGGTTCGGGCATCGGCTCACGATACCCCCGGCCCGCCACGGCGACGCGGAGTGGTAGCAATGAGCGGTCAGCCCCACCCGAAGGGAGACCCCACATGGCCGAGACAGTCCAACTGAGCACCCCCGACGGGGACATGGCCCTCTACGACGCCGAGCCGGCCGGCAGCCCTGTCGCCGCGGTGATCGTCATCCAGGAGGCCTTCGGTGTCAACGACCACATCGAGGACGTGACCCGCCGGTTTGCAACTGAAGGTTACCGAGCGGTGTCCCCTCACCTGTTCCACCGCAGCGGGGACCCGGTGCTCAGCTACGACGACATCAGCCAGGTGATGCCCCACATGCAGGCGATGAGCGAGCGGGGCCTGGCCGACGACCTCGACGCCACCCTCGCCTACCTGGCCGGGTCGGGCTTCGAGCGGCGCCGGGTCGGCATCGTCGGCTTCTGCATGGGCGGCACGGTGGCCTTCACCGCCGCGGTGCGCTACCCGCTCGGGGCGGCGGTGACGTTCTACGGCGGCGGCATCGCCAGCGGGCGCTTCGGCAGCCCGCCCCAGACGGAGATGGCCCCCGGCCTGCAGACCCCGTGGCTGGGGCTCTACGGCGACCGGGACCACAGCATCCCCGCCGAGGAGGTGGAGCAGCTGCGCGAGGCGGCGAAGGGCGCGGCCGTGCCGACCGAGATCGTCCGTTATCCCGAGGCCGAGCACGGCTTCCACTGCGACGCCCGGCCCTCCTACCACCGGGCCTCGGCGGAGGACGCGTGGCGCCGCACCCTGGCCTGGTTCGCCACCCACCTCGAGCGGGCCGCCGGCTGAAGCCCACCCCCCGGATCACGCCGGCCTGTCCGGTAATTCCGTTCCGGGTGGCTGGTCCGCTTCCGCGGCGAGGGCTACGCTCTCCGGCGGCGATGGATGGGAGGCGCATCGGCGGTTTCTGCAGGCTCGCTCACCGTGTCGGGGGCGGCGGGACGCCCGCGCCCGGCTGACCCTTTTTCCTACCCTTGGACTCAATGACCACCACGGCGGCACCGGTCAAGGCTCCCGGCCTGCGGCCACAGAGGCTGCGCAAGCTCTCCGGACTGGACGGTCTCAGGGGGCTCGCGGTCACGGCCGTGATCATCTTCCATCTGCACTCCTCGTGGCTGCCCGGCGGCTACCTCGGGGTGGACATCTTCTTCGTGATCTCGGGTTACCTGATCACCGCCCTGCTGCTCTCCGAGTGGTCGGTCAACTCCAGCATCTCGCTCAGGTCGTTCTGGACCAGACGGGCCCGCCGGCTGCTGCCGGCGGTCGGGGTGCTGCTGGTGAGCGTCACCGTGCTGGCCGCCGTGTTCGCCAGGGACGCCCTGGGCCGCCTGCAATCGGACGTTCCGGCGTCGATGTTCTACGTCATGAACTGGCGGCTGGTGTTCTCCCACCAGTCCTACGTAGCGTCGTTCGGGCGGCCGCCGCTGCTCCAGCACCTGTGGTCGCTGTCGGTGGAGGAGCAGTTCTACCTGTTGTGGCCGCTGGCCCTGGTGTTCCTGCGCCGGCGGACGAACCGGCTCCGGGTGGCGATGGTCGCCGCCTGTGGGGCGGCGGCGTCGGCCGCCCTGATGGCCGGCCTGTACCACTCCGGCGGCGACCCCTCGGCGGTGTACTTCGACAGCTTCACCCATGCCGAGGGGCTGCTGATCGGCTGCGCCCTGGCGGCCGCCGTCCCCCCGTGGCAGATGGCCACGTCGGTCACGCCGGCGGCCCGCCGTCTCCTGGAGCGGTCCGGGGCCGTCGCCCTGGCCCTGGTGGCGGTCGGGCTGGCCGTCCTCGGTTTCCGCTCGTCGGTCACCTACCGGGGCGGGATGCTGGCCGTGGACCTGGCCACCGCGGTGGCGATCGCCGCCGTGGCCCACCCGGCCGGCCGGCTCGGCGGCCTGCTGGACCGTCAGCCGCTGCGCTGGGCCGGGCTGCGCTCCTACTCGCTGTACCTGTGGCACTGGCCCATCTTCGAGCTGACCCGCCCCGGTGTGGACATATCCGGTCCCGGCTGGCTGCTCCTTCCGTTGAGGCTGGGGCTGACGGTGCTGGCGGCTGAGCTGTCCTTCCGCTACGTCGAGCAGCCGTGGCGCAGCGGCCGGGGCCTGTTCGCCCTGCGGGTCCGCCTGGCCAGCGCCTCCCGCCGGACCATCGCCGTCGCCGGGGCGGTACCGGCGGTGGTCGTCGCCTCCCTGCTGGCGACCGCACCCGGGCCCAACGAACCGGCCATCCTGGCCGAGGGCGCCACCCCGGCGGCCCGCCAGACGCCGGTCGTACCCCCACCGGCGTCGGTGACGGCGGTCAGGTCCCCCGCCCTGCCGACGGCGTCGCCGGCGTTCACGCCCAAGCAGTGGATCCGCACGCATGCCCGCCCGTCGACGCCGATCACCGCCGCTCCCACCACCGCTCCGGCCACCACGACCCCCCCGACCACCGCCCCCCTACCTCCCCCGGCGGCGGTGCCGCCCTCCGCCGAGCCGATCCTGGCGGTGGGCGACTCGGTCCTGCTCGCCGCCACCCCGGCCCTGCAGTCGGTGCTCGGACCGCAGATCACCGTCGACGCCGCGGTCGGCCGCCAGGTCACCGCCGGCCTCCAGCGGCTGGCCGCCTACCGGTCCAGCGGGGCGCTGTCGCACTACCGGACGGTGGTGGTCGACCTGGGCACCAACGGGGCGTTCCGCCCCCAGGACTTCACCGAGCTGGCCCAGCTGGTGTCGGGCGTCCCCCACGTGGTGCTGTTCGACGTGCACGCCGCCCGGTCGTGGACGGCGGAGAGCAACGCCACCATCGCCGCCGGCGTGGCCGCCCACCCCGGGCAGATGGCGCTGGCCGACTGGAACCGGGCGGCCGGCGGGCCCAACCTGCTCTATCCCGACGGGATCCACCCCGATGCCGCCGGCGCCCAGGTGTACGCCCGGCTGCTGGCGTCGACGCTGGCCTCGACCGCCGGGCACTGACCGGGGGGCGGCCGGCGGGTGGCCGCGGTGCGGCCGGCGGGTGGCGGGCTGGGTGGCCGGCGGCGGCTCAGGCGGTGCGCAGCTCGTCGCGGATGACCCGCCGGAGCAGCTTGCCGGTCTCGTTGTAGGGCAT
>JAKAXG010000214.1 GCA_021827225.1 Actinomycetes bacterium
TTGTCCCGGATGACCGCCCGAACCCGCCGGTCGCTGGGGATGGGCGACGTCACTGCGCGGCTGGACGCCCTCAACACCCGCCTGGCCGGGCTGGACGACCGCCTGGCCGGCCTGGAAGGCCGGCTCCGGGAGATGGCCAACTCCCGCTACCCGGGAGGGCCGCTGTACTTCGGCGACCACACCGCCCTGGTCGCCACCCGGTGGGGCGCCAAGATGCTGGTCGACACCCGCGACGCGGCCATCGCCCCCTGGCTGGTCCTCGACGGGTTGTGGGAGCCGCACGTCACCAGCTGGATGCAGTCCACCCTGCAGCCCGGCCAGGTGTTCGTGGACGTCGGCGCCAACGTCGGCTACTTCACCCTCCTCGGCGCCTCCCTGGTGGGGCCGGGCGGGAAGGTGGTGGCGGTGGAGGCCCACCCCACCCTGGCCGGGGTGCTGCAGCGCAACGTGGTCATCAACGGCTACTACGGCTTCGTCACCACCCACAACAAGGCGGCGTGGTCGGAGAACACCGAGCTGGAGTTCCACATCCGGGCCAACTTCGCCGGCAACTCCAGCGTCGGGACCATCGACGAGGAGGGCCTGCGCCGCCTCGGTGACACCGAGCAGGCGGTGAAGGTGGAGGCGGTCGTCCTCGACGACCTGCTGGCCGACCTGCCCCGGGTGGACATGATGAAGATCGACGTCGAAGGAGCCGAGGTGCACGCCTTCCAGGGCCTGACCCGCACCCTCGAGGCTAACCCCGGCATCACCATCATGTTCGAGTGGGCCCGGGCCCAGATCGAGTCGGTGGGCGACACCCCCCAGGCCCTGGCCGACCTGGTCGAGGGCATGGGCTTCAAGTTCCGGCTGCTCGAAACCGGGGAGCCCATCGAGAAGGAGGCCCTCCTCCAGCTGCCCTACGGAAACGTGGTGGCCCAGCGCTGAGAGGGCTGGCCTCGACCGTCCGGGAAGGCTCTGGGACCGGGATCCGGCCGCCCGGCCCCCTCCGGGAACAACGGGACAGCCGCATCCCGGCCCCAGCCCCTCCTCCCCAGCCAGCCACTTAGCGCTGAGCACGGAAAAGGGAGCGCACCCGTCGTCGGCTGAAGTAAGGAGCGGCTAGAGCCGCCAGGTGGCCGGCTCGTTGTCCCGTAGGGACCGGCCGGACAGCCGGGCGGGTCTAGACGCGAGCCATGTTGGCGAACCTGGTGTAGTGGTCCAGGAAGGCCAGCTGGACCTTGCCGGTGGGGCCGTTGCGGTGCTTGGCCAGGATGATCTCGGCCGTGCCCCGGTCGGCCGAGTCGGCGTTGTACACCTCGTCTCTGTAGAGGAACATCACCACGTCGGCGTCCTGCTCCAAAGATCCCGATTCACGTAGATCTGCGAGAACGGGCCTTTTGTCGGCACGGGCTTCCAGCTGGCGGGACAGCTGCGACAGGGCGACCACCGGCACCTCCAGCTCGCGGGCCAGCACCTTGAGCCCCCGGCTGATGGAGGAGACCTCCAGCTGGCGGTTCTCGGTCGACCCGCCCGACATCAGCTGCAGGTAGTCGACGATGATCAGCCCCAGCCCGCCGTGGCGGGCCTTGAGCCGGCGGGCCTTGGCCCGGATCTCCATGACCGTGGTGTTGGGGTTGTCGTCGATGAACAGAGGGGCGTCGCCGAGGCGGGCCACGGCCTGGCTGATCTTGGGCCAGTCCGGCTCGCTGAGCCGCCCGTTGCGCATGCGGCTGGCGTCCACCCTGGCCTCCGACACCAGGAGCCGGTTGGTGATCTCGTCGCAGCTCATCTCCAGCGAGAAGATCAGGGTCGGCACCCGGGCCTCCACCGCGGCGTGGGCCGCCATCCCGAGAGCGAAGCTGGTGTTGTGGACCAGGACGTCCTCGGCCACGAAGTTGTGCGTGCCCGGCACGGTCAGGTCGTAGACCTGGTCCTCTCCGTCAGGAACGATGGCCACGATCTCGTCCCAGTAGATGTCCGACTCGGCCTCCGCCGCCAGGGTCCGGTCGCCCAGCGCTGCAGCCAGGGTGGCGACCGTCTCCCGGCGGGGAGCCCGGGTCCCGACGTGCCAGTTGTGGTTGCGGGGCTTTCCGGCCGCCGCGCTGACGGACGCCCATGAGCGCGATCCCTTGACCGCCGCAACCGCGTCCCACGCCTCCACCGGGAGGGTGTCACGCGTGTAGCGACCCGCCTGCCGGCCGGACACCCGTTGGAGGAGACCCGAACAGGCAGTCTCCTTGCCGTAGATACCAATCTCCAGGCAGAAGCGGGTGATGTCCTCCCGGGACATGAGTTCGAGCTCCCACGCCGGCCGCCGGGTGCCCTTGTAGGGCACCGAACGAAAACGGATCCTCCCGTTGATCCCGAAGCGCAGCAGCAGGTGCTGCACGTCGTGGACCAGACCGCGGCTGACGCTGGCGTAGGCGATGCGGCCGTAGCCGTCCCCGGCGTCGCTCCACCATGCCGTGCCGTCGGTGGCGAACAGCCGGCTGAGAAACAGTGCGATCTGGTCCTGGGCCAGTCGGAACACCCCCGCCGGCACCCGCTTCTCGGCCGCCCGGCAGCCCCACATGCCGTGCTCCCGCAGAAGGTCGATCACCGGGTTGGGCCGGCCCCGGTCAGTGGACAGCCGGAAATCGATGACCGGCTTGCCGGCTGCCACCCGGACGGAATGCGGCGACGGCACGACCCGGACGCCCAGCTCGGCCGCCGCCTCGGTCACCTCCGACAACACCTCGCCGGACGCGGTCGTCATCACCGGCGAGCTGGACCCGCAGGTGCCGTCACCGAGCAGGTAGGCGAGTAGCACCACCTCGGCCCGGCGCATGCGCTCCGAAGCCGCGGTCCGCAGCACTCGTGGCACGGCGACACGGGCGCCAACCGCCAGGTCGGCCAACGGCCGCCAGCCGGAGAAGGTGAGGAACGGGTGCGAGGCGGTCGTCCGGATCTCCCGGCCCAACCTGGTCCGGACCCGGAACACCGGCTTGACCCCGTCGTCCACCCAGGCGCCGACCCTGGCCGGTGTCAGCTTGCGGTCCTCGCCCAGGCTGAGGACCGAGAAAGGGGACGCCCCGCCGGCGTGACGACGGTGCAGGTCCTGCACCGTCTCGAGGGCGCCGGTGGTCGGGTCGAGCACCCGGGTGTCCCACGCCACGCACTTGCCCATGGCGGGCCTGGCCCCCACGATGATGAGGGCGTTGGGCTGCAGCCCGTAGAGCCGCTCGTCCAGGTCGACGTAGCCGGTCGGCACGCCGGTGATGGTCTCCCCCCGGTCGAAGAGGTGCTCGAGGCGGTCCAGGCTGGCGGAGAGCAGCTCGTTGAGCGGCTTGAGGCTGTCGGTGACCCGCCGCTCGGCCACGTTGAACACCAGCCCCTCGGCCCGGTCCAGGGCGTCGGCCACGTCGTCGGGCACCGAGAAGCCCATCTCGGCGATCTCGCCGGCCACGGCGATGAGCCGGCGCAGGAGGGCGTGCTCCTCGACGATGCGGGCGTAACGGGAGGCGTTGGTGGTGGCCGGGGTGTCCGCCTGCAGGGCGACCAGCGCCGGCAGGCCGCCCACCGAGTCGAGCAGCCCGGCCCGGGACAGCTCGTCGGCGACGGTCACCGGGTCGGCCGGCTCGCCCAGGTTGTAGAGGTTGTTGATCGCCTCGTAGATGTGCGAGTGGGCCGGCTTGTAGAAATCCTCCGCCGTGCAGGTCTCCATGGCCGCGGCGATGGCGTCGCGCGACAGGAGCATGGCTCCGAGCAGCGACTTCTCGGCGTCGAGGTTGTGCGGCGGAACCCGCGGCGTGGGCGCCCCGGTGGGTCCTCCGCCGCCGGGTCTGCGCCTCGCCGCGTCGATCCGGGTGGGTTCGATGGACTGCGACATGCGGCCGACTACCTAACTCGGCCGGCCCTGTGGGTATCCAGACCGCATTCCTTCGGGATTGTCGGTGGAATACCTGGGGAAAAGCCCCCTCAGCTGGGGATAAGCCATCGAAATTGCTGGTCAGGATGATGTGGACGGGCGCCACGGCCTGGACCTTTGTCCTCCGGAAAAGACCCTAAAACGGCCCTGTGACCGTTACCGGGGGAGCGGCTTGCCCCCGCCGGTGGTGGTGCTAGCGTCTCTCAACTGCGTCGCGCCGCAGGGCCTGGCGCCGGAGACCGGCTTCTTCCCCGGGGGGCAACGGACCTGGCTAACGTCAGGTTCTTTGTCTCTTTTGGTCGAGTTCTCCACAACTTGTGGACCATCTTGTGGATTATCGGCGGCTGGGAGGCGCTAACGGGTGAGCGAAGCAGCCGAACTGTGGACAACCTGTTCAGAAGTTCTTCGCGAGGACGTGCGCGAGGCGGTATGGCGGACCTGGTTCGAGGGCCTGGAGGCCTCCAAGCTCGACGACGGCCTGCTCACCCTTACCGCCCCCAGCTCGCTGGTGCGGGACCGCCTCGAGGACCGGTACCTGTCGCTGATCGAGAAGACCGCCTGCCAGGTGTCGGACCGGGTGGTCAAGGTCCAGATTCTGGTACGTCCGGCGCCCCAACCGGTGGATCCCTTCGTCGCCCCCCGGGGCGGCCACCCCTACCCGCCGGCCGCCGGGGCTTCGGGGGTCAACCCGGGCGACGACGACGACACCGACGAGTCGCTGCTGCCCGTGCCGCCGGCGCAGGCGGCGGGGGAGCCGGCGGCGAAGGTGGAGTCGCCGTCGCTGAACCCCCGCTACACCTTCGACGCCTTCGTGATCGGCTCGTCCAACCGCTTCGCCCACGCCGCCGCCCAGCGGGTGGCCGAGAGCCCGGCCGGCAGCTACAACCCGCTGTTCATCTACGGCGACTCCGGCCTGGGGAAAACCCACCTGCTCCACGCCATCGGCCACTACGTGATCGAGAACTTTCCCGGCAAGCGGGTGCGCTACCTGTCGACCGAGACGTTCATGAACGACTTCGTGGACGCCATCCGCAACAGCGCCCAGATGCAGTTCAAGCGCCGCTACCGGGAGTGCGACGTGCTCCTCGTCGACGACATCCAGTTCATGGAGGGCAAGGAGGGGCTCCAGGAGGAGTTCTTCCACACCTTCAACTGGCTCTACGAGAGCTCGAAGCAGATCGTGCTCTCCAGCGACCGCCATCCCCGCTCCATCGCCACCCTGGAGGACCGCCTGCGCAGCCGGTTCGAGTGGGGTCTCACCACCGACGTGCAGCCCCCCGAGCTGGAGACCCGCCTGGCCATCCTGCGCAAGAAGGCCGAAGGGGAGCGCATCCCCATCCCGGGGGAGGTGCTGGAGCTGATCGCCACCCACGTCCGCGACAACATCCGCGAGCTGGAGGGGGCCCTCATCCGGGTCTCCGCCTACGCCTCCCTGAACCGGGAGCCACCCACCCTGCAGACCGCGGCGGAGATCCTCTCCGACCTGCTCGAGGCCGACCGGCCCCGCCAGATCACCCCCAAGGTCATCCTCGACGCCACCGCCGAGACCTTCGGCTTCTCCGTCGACGACCTGTGCGGCACCAGCCGGCGCCGGCCGCTGGTCCAGGCCCGCCAGATCGGCATGTACGTCTTCCGGGAGCTCACCGACTTCTCCTATCCGGCCATCGCCCGGGAGTTCGGCGGGCGCGACCACACCACCGTCATCCACGCCGTGGAGAAGGTCGCCGGCCTGATGAAGGAGCGCCGCCAGGTGTACGACCAGGTCACCGAGCTGATCCAGAGCATCAAGGGCGGCCGGTAGGTGGCTGTGGGTCCCGGTGCGGATTGCGTGTGTCGAAGTGATGTCATTTACCGGGAAAAAGTTCCCGCCCTCCACAGCGCCCCCTCCCCACGGTCACACCCTTGTGGGAGCCTGGGGAATACGCTCGGGGGTCGGAACCACCCCTCACCAGCCCTTTCGTCCGGTTGTCCACAATTCACAGGACCTATTACCGGCACTTCCGAATTAACCAACTAGAAGAACAGAAGCAGGGAAGGCACTGCGTTGAAGTTTCGTTGCGAGCGTGACGTCCTGGTGGAGGCCCTCGGCACGGCCGGCCGTGCTGCCGCCGGGCGGGGTGGGGCCATGCCGATCCTCGGGGGGGTGCGCCTGTCGGTCACCGGCGACAGCCTCGAGGTGACCGGCACCGACCTGGACCTGACCATCACCGTGGGCACCACCGTCAGCGGGGGAGCCGACGGCGTGGCCGTCGCTCCCGGCCGGCTGATCACCGACATCGTCCGGGCTCTGGAGCCCGGAGCCGTCAGCCTGGAGTCCGACGAGGAGGAGCTGCGGATCGCGTCGGGCCGGTCGCACTTCACCGTGCGTACCCACCCGGCCGCCGACTTCCCCCGCCTGCCGGTCCCCACCGGCGACGAGGTGACCCTGCCGGCGTCGGGGCTCACCGAGGCCCTCCGCCAGGTCACCCGGGCGGCGTCGAGCGAGGAGTCCCGGCCCATCCTGACCGGCGTGCTGATGGCCGCCGAGGAGGACGGGCTGCGCCTGGTGGCCACCGACTCGTACCGCCTGGCCGTGCGGGACCTCTCCGGCGCCGGGATCCTGGCCGAGGGCCAGAAGGTCCTGGTCCCCTCCCGGGCGCTCAACGAGCTGCTCCGGCTGCTCGGCTCCGGCTCGGCCGACGCCTCGGTGGCGCTGCGCCTGGGCGCCCACGACGCCACCTTCGGGATCGGGTCGGTGACGTTGACCACCCGCCTGATCGAGGGCGAGTTCCCCAACTACAAGGCGCTCATCCCGGCCAACTACCCCAACCGGCTGATCGTCAGCCGGGAGGCCCTGCTCGACGCCGTCCGCCGGGTCAAGTTGCTGGCCCGCGACGCCACCACCCCGGTGCGCATCGCCCTGCGGCCCACCGGCATCGAGCTCACCGTCATCACCACCGACTGGGGCACCGCCACCGAGGACGTCGATGCCAAGTACGAGGGGGCGGAGATGACCGTGGCGTTCAACCCCAACTTCCTCATCGAGGGGGTGGAGGCGGTCACCGGCGACGAGGTCGCCCTCGACACCCTCGACTCCCTCAAGCCGGCCACCTTGAGACCCACCGAAGGCAGCGAGTACCTGTACCTGCTGATGCCCGTTCGCGTGTCCTGAGCCGGGCTGGAATCGGCTCTCCCAGCCCGTCCTCACTCACGTCCACAGGTATCAGCAGGTAGTCCACAGATTTGGCTCACTTATCCACAGTCCCCACGCCCCCCTTTCACCTCTAGCGGGAGGCGGGGGAATGGGAGGGAGGGACGGGAGGATCGAAAGATCGATCCTGTTTTCCCGGC
>JAKAXG010000215.1 GCA_021827225.1 Actinomycetes bacterium
CGTCGTCAGCTACCCGTGAGGAACTGGACCCCGAGCCCTAAAACGGGGCCCGGGACGCAAGGCGGGACCGGGGTAGCACCCCGGTCCCGTCACTGCGACTTGGCCGGCTCGCCGTACTCCTGGCGGAGCTGGGTCTTCAGGATCTTGCCGCTGGCGTTGCGGGGCAGGGCATCGACGACCTGGACCGAGGTCGGCTTCTTGTAGGAGGCCAACCGCTCCTTGCACCAGGCGATGATCTCCTCCTCGCTGGGCGGGTGCGCCCGGTCGACGGGGACGACGATGGCCCGGGGGGTCTCCACCCACTTCGGATCGGGCACGCCGATGAGGGCCACCTCCGCCACGGCCGGGTGGGCGTCGATCACGGCCTCGACCTCCGCGCAGTAGATGTTCTCGCCGCCGGAGATGATCATGTCCTTCTTGCGGTCGACCACGTAGATGTAGCCGTCCTCGTCGCGGCGCACCAGGTCCCCGGAGTGGAACCAGCCACCGGCGAAGGCCTCGGCGGTGGCCTCGGGCTTGTTCCAGTAGCCCTGCATGACGGTGGGGCCGCGGTAGACGATTTCCCCCACCCCGCCGTCGGGGACGTCGTTCATGTCGTTGTCGACGATGCGGACCTCGACGTTGCCGACCGGCTGGCCGACCGACCCCATCTTGCGCACCGCGTCCTCACCGAGCAGGACGCACGTGACCGAGCTCATCTCGGTCTGACCGAAGGCGTTGAAGTTCGGCACGCCCGGGAAGGTGTCCGCCATGGCCTGCAGCACCGACGGGGGCGCCACCGAGGCCCCCCAGGAAATGCGGCGCAGAGCCAGATCCCGGTCCTTGATCCCCGGCACGGCGCAGATCTGCTGCCACTGGGTGGGCACGAAGTAGCAGCCGGTCACCCGCTCCCGCTCCAGGGCGTCGACGACCTCCCGGGCGTCGAACTGCCCGGAGGGCAGCATGACCGTGGTCCCCCCCAGCAGGAGGTAGGGCAGGATCCCGTTGAGGCCCCCGATGTGGAACAGGGGCAGACCGGACAGCCACACCTCGTCGGAGCCGCTGATGCCCATGTACCCGAGCATGTGGTAGGTGTTCATCAGCAGGTTGAAGTGGGACAGTATCGCCCCCTTCGGGCGTCCCGTGGTGCCGGAGGTGTACATGATGAAGGCGGGGTCCATCTCCGACACCACCACGTCCGGAGGCTGATCCGAAGCCGCCTCCAGGACCGCCTCGTAGGGCTCCGCCCCCGGTCCCGCCGGAGCCGGGTCCGCGTCGGTGACGAAGCAGATGTCCGGCCCCTCCACCGAGGCCCGGGCCGCGCCTGCCGTCGCCGCCAACCCGCTGTCCACGACGAGAGCGGAGGCGCCGCTGTCGCCGAGGATGTAGGAGATCTCGTCCGGCACCAGACGGAAGTTGATGGGAACGCAGATGGCACCCAGCTTGGCGGAGGCCAGATAGGTCTCCACCACCTCCAGCCGGTTGGTCATGAGGGTCGCCACCCGGTCGCCGTAGCTCACCCCCCGCTCAGCGAGGGCGTTGGCCAACCGGTTCACCCGTTCGTCCAACTGTCCGAACGTCAGATCCCGGCCCTCGAAGCGGTACGCCAGCTTGCCCGGCTGGGTTCTGGCCAGCCTGGCCAGCTGCTCCCCGTGGGCCATGCTGCGCGCCCGGTTCAGCCCCTTGGCGGAGTCGTCGGTCATCGCTTCTCCCTCCCGGCGAATGGTCAACCCCCCGGATCCTAGCTTCGCGCCCTGCTGATGTCGACATCGGTGTCAGCTGGGCGGTGAGGTGGAGGGGATCGGCAGCGGCGTTGACATTGACGTCGAATTCCACTTCAATCACTGGACACGGGCCGTGGAGCCTCCGGGCAGGGCCGCCGCCGAGGCGGGCCCCGGATACGACTCGCGGCGTACGGGGGATCACGAGAGGGGAATGCTGTGAAGACTCCCATGCTGAAACGTGTTTCGAGCTACGAGGAGTTGGCCGCCCAGATCGACTGGCGCACCAGGCCGCTACCGGAGCGGTTCAACTTGGGGGTGGCGTGCGTCGACGACCACGACCCGTCCGCCAGGGCCCTGACCATCGTCGAGCGGGACCGGACCAGCCGGGACTACACCTTCGGCGATGTGCGTGACCGGGCCAACCGGCTGGCCAACGCCCTCGGCGCCCTGGGCATCGGACGGGGCGACATCGTGGCCGTGGTGAACCCCCAGTCGCTGGAGACCGGGGTGTCCTACATGAGCCTGTTCCGCATGGGGGCGCTGGCGCTGCCGCTGTCGTCGCTGTTCGGTCCCGACGCGCTGGCCTACCGGCTCAACGATTCGGGAGCCAAGGCGGTGATCGCGTCGGCGGCCAACGCGCCGAAGATCAGGGAGGCGCTCGGCGGCCGGGACGTGCCCCTCTTGATCATCGACGGTGAGCCGGGCCCCGGCGAGCACTCGTTCGACGAGGTGATCGCCGCCGCCTCAGCGGAATTCCAACCGGTCGACACCGCCGCCGAGGATCCGGCGTTCCTCATCTACACCTCCGGCACCACCGGGAACCCCAAGGGGGCGCTCCACGCCCACCGGATCGCCCTCGGCCAGATCCCGGCGTTCGAGGAGGTCTACGATTTCTACCCCCAGCCCGGTGACGTCCTGTGGTCCCCGGCGGACTGGGCCTGGATCGCCGGCATCATGGACATCCTGGTGCCGGCATGGTTCTACGGGCTGCCGGTGGTGGTGGACGCGGAGGGGGCGTTCAACGCCGAGCGGGCCGTATGGCTGATGCGGGAGCACCGCATCACCCTGACCCTCCTCCCCGCCACCGCGCTGCGCATGATCCGCGCCTCGGGGGTCGAGGGCGGCGACTTCCACTTCCGCTCCGTCTGCTCCGGAGGCGAGGCCCTCGGGGCCGACCTCCTGGAGTGGGGGGAGAAGTTCTTCGGCGCCCCCGTGAACGAGGCGTACGGCCAGACGGAACTGAACGGGATCTGCGGCAACAACTCGGCCGTCTTCCCGATCAAACCGGGTTCCCTCGGTCGGGCGCTCCCGGGATCGATCGTGACCATCCTCGACGAGCACCGCAACCCGGTCGTCGGCCAGGTCGGTGAGATCGCGGTGGACCGCCACCATCCGCTCACCATGCTGGAGTACTGGCGCAATCCCCAGGCGACGGAGGAGAAGTTCCACGGCGACTGGCTCCTGACGGGGGACCTGGGCCGCATGGACGAAGACGGCTACGTCTGGTTCGAGTCCCGCAAGGACGACGTGATCAACTCCGCGGGATACCGGATCGGCCCCGGTGAGATCGAGGACTGCCTGGGCGCCCACGAGGCGGTGGCCATGGCCGCGGTGATCGGGGTGCCCGACGACCGGAAGGGCCAGGTGCCGAAGGCGTTCGTGGTCCTACGGGCGGGCAGGGAGCCCGGCGACGAGTTGGCCATGGAGCTGAAGACCCACGTCCGCAACCGGCTGGCCCCCCACGAGGTGCCCCGCGACGTGGTCTTCATCGACGATCTGCCCCGCACCACCACCGGCAAGATCATGCGGCGGGCCCTGCGCGACTTGTGACCCGCCGGCGATGAGGGTTCTGGTACTGGGCGGTAACCGCTACATCGGCCTCAGCCTGGTCCGTCACCTGGCCGGTCAGGGCCACGACGTGACGGTCGCCAACAGCCACCCGGTGGAGTTGCCCGCCGGCGTGCAACGGATCCATGTCGACCGGCGCCTGCCCGGGGCTCTCCGGGAGGCTCTGGCCGACCGAGCCGACAGCTTCGACGCGGTGTTCGACAACACCGCCTACCAGGTGCCGGACCTCGAACCTCTCGTCGAGATCTTCGACGGGAGCATCGGGCACTACGTGTTCACCAGCTCGGTGGCCGTCTACCGCCGAAGCTTCGTCCAGCCCATCAGGGAGGACTTCCGCCTGCACCAGACGGTCGGCGATCAGCCCAACCGGGCCTACGGGGTGGGCAAGGTGCGCTGCGAGGCGTTCCTCGCCGAGCGCTTCGCCGCCACCGGCTTCCCGGCCACCGCCGTGCGGGTGACCCACACCGTCGGACCCCGCAGCCCCCTGGCGACCCGCGACCCCGGCTTCTTCGCCCGGCTGGAGCAGGACCGGCCGATCCTCATCCCCGGCGACGGCTTCCCCTTCGTCCACTTCATACACATCGACGACGCCGCCCGGCTGCTGACGTCGGTCCTCGGCAACCCGGCCGCCGTGGGAGAGGTGTACAACGCCGCCGGCGGCGAGTACGCCAGCATCCTGGGGACGGTCCATCTGATGGCCCGGGTGGTGGGCGTGGAGCCGCGGATCGTAAACGTGCCCCTCGAGCTTCTGCGCCGACGGGCCCGCCCGTTGATCCACTGGCACGAGGGGCTGGCCGGAGGCACCGTCATCTCCATCGCCAAGGCGCTGGAAGAGCTGGACTGGGTCCCCCGCTTCGGTCTGGAGGAGGCGTACCGGGACTCCTACGCCTGGTACGCGGCCGGCGGACGGGACCACTACGAGTTCGATTTCAGCGACGACGACCGGCTGCTCGCCGAGATGGCCGGCTACCACAGCTGACCGGCCGCTCAGTCGATGTAGCGGGGGTCGGACACCTCCAATTTGGCCCGGACGTCGGGTTCCAGCCGGCCGGCCAGCTCGGAGATGCGGTCGTCGAAGACGCCCCGGCGTATGGCCTCGACCAGCTCCCAGTCGCTGCCGTAGCCCAGGTCAGCGAGACGGTGGCCGTGCTCCTCCAGGTGGCGGGGTCCCAGGTCCATCTCCCTCAGGACGGTGTCCAGCACCCGTAGGGTCACCCGGGTGTGGAACTGCACGTGGCCCTCGGTCGCCGGCATCACTTCATTGGCGAGGAACTCCCGGGCTGCGACCAGCAGCTCCGAGGCGGTGGGCCGACCGTACAGCTCCACCTCCGGATCGGACCCGCCGGCCGGGAGAGGTGGGGTCACTTGATGGCCAGGGGGTTGATCGGCGACCCCACACCCCTGGTGAACTTGAGGGGCGGGGCGCAGAAGAAGAACTCCCACACCCCGTCAGAGGCGCAGTCCGCCGCCAGCTCCTCGAAGTCGAGGATCTCCCCCAGGGTCATCCCCATGTCGCGGATCAGGACCATGTGGACGTTGAGCACCTCGCCCTCGATCTCCCCGGGCAGGACCTCGATGGCCCAGTTGTCGGAGCAGATGGCGGCCACCTCCCGCTGGTGCAGCCACTCCACGCAGTCCATCCCGATGCCCGGCTCCCCGGCCATGAACGCCACCGGGTCCCGTTCGGTGAGGAACTTCCTGCGCCAACCGGTGCGGAACAGCAGCACGTCCCCGGAGCCGACCCTGACCCCCTGGGCCTCCTCGGCCCTCTCCAGATCGGCGGGGGTGATCACCTGCCCCTGCTCCAACCACTCGACGCCGTGCAGGCGGGCCACGTCGAGCAGCACCCCCCGGCCGGCGATCCCCTTGGCCTGCTTGTCGATAGAGTCGTGCGCCGCTCCGTGAGGCCCGACATCGGAGGCCGGGAACCCGTTGTAGAGCTGCTCGTCGTAGTAGACGTGCGCCAGGCCGTCCCACTGCGACGCGGCCTGCAGGGGCATGAACACGTAATCGTCGGCGTAGCGGAACGCCCCGGGGAACACCTGGTCGGCGCCGGTCTCCGACATCAGGCGCACAGGGTTGATCCGACCGCCTCCCGGTTGGGGACCCTCGCTGTCGAAGGGGATCCCCAGGTCGAAGATACGACCCGTCCGTATCAGCCCGGCGGCGGCCACCAGCCGCTCCGGCGTGATCAGGTTGACCGTCCCCCGCTCATCCTCGGGGCCCCAGCGACCCCAGTTGCTCACCCGCCGGCCCACGGCGCGAAAGTCAATTGCCATCCGACTCCCCCTTTTTCCTAAAACGAACGGTTGTTCAGCACAGCAGCGGAAATGTACACGGCTCAGATGCCCTCGGCGGTGCCGACGGGCGTGTCGTCGATCACCTGGTCCAGGTACTCGGACAGCCCGGCCCCCTCCAGCGACCCGCAGCGCCACCGGGTCATTCCCTCGGTTATGCGGGTGATCATGCCGTCGCGCCGGTTGCGCAGCGGGATGTTGCTCCAGACGTCCCCCTCCACCTCGTAGGTGTGGTCGTCGGTGACTATCACCGCCTTGTTCTTCAGGGGGAACCACTCCTGGTCGTAGTCGGAGGTCAGCCGCACGTCGCGGATCGGTACCCAGCTGTTGCTGCCGTAGCGGGCCTCGTCGTAGAGGAAACCGTGGACGCTCCGGTTCCCCTCCTGGGTGCCCGACACGGTGCAGGCGAACCCCAGCCCAGAACCCAGGTTGGCGGTCAGCCAGCGGTACCACCAGATGTTCTGCCAGTAGCGGGGCCCCCAGGAGTGGTCTCTGAGGCCGAGACCGGAGCGGATTCGGAACGTGTCGTCGCCCACCGTGACGGTCCCGGTGCTCGCCATGTGCTGCTCGGTGTGGCCGCGGGCGAACATCTTCGCCGGGTCCAGGTCCGGGGGGCTGTCGCCTTCTTCCCATTCCGGTTCCCCACCCCAGGCCGCCCCGACCGCGGTCATGTGCAGGTCGATGGTGCAGGGCAGGTGGGGATTGTTCTCGAAGGCGGCTCTGGGGTCCGCCATGTCGCGGGGCCGCCCGAGCACGCACACCCTGCCTTCGTAGCTGACCCGGTGGGCCTCGTAGGGCCGGACCACCTCGAAGCGCAGCCCGCCGGCGTCGTGGGCGTCATTGCTGGTGATTCGGGGCCGCTTGAACATGAACCCCACCCGGCCGTCGGGCAGATACAGGCAGACCGTGAGCTCGGCCTGGCCCTCGTTGACCCGGTTGCCCATGCGCACCCAGCCGCCCATGCCCGCCTGGGAGTCGTACCAGTTGTAGTAGCGGCTCTCGTTGAAGTTGGTGGCCGCCTCCGGCCGGTGCATGTAGTCGTCTTCGGGATCGCGGCGCATCCTCACCATCAGGAACCGACCACCTGCTGGCGCAGCTCCCGCTTCAGGATCTTCCCGGCCGCGTTCCGGGGCATCTCGGGGACGAACACGACCCGGCGGGGCTTCTTGTATCCCGCCAGGTTCTCCCGGCAGAGGTTGATGACGCCCTCGGGGTCGGGCTCGACGCCGTCGCGCAGCTGAACGACGGCCACGATGATCTCGCCCCACGTCTCGTCCGGCTCGCCCACCACCGCCGCCTCCGCCACCGTCGGGTGCCGGTAGATGATCTCCTCCACCTCCCGGCTGTAGACGTTCTCCCCGCCGGTG
>JAKAXG010000216.1 GCA_021827225.1 Actinomycetes bacterium
CGGGGTCGAAGCCCGCTGCTGGATCCGGCGCTGTTCGCCCTCGGGGCGCTACGGGCCGGCCTGCTCACCCAGCTGGCCTTCTGGTGCCAGCAGGCGGCCTCCTATCTGGTGCTGGCCCTGTTCCTGCAGCAGGGCCGGGGGTTGTCGCCGCTGGGGTCGGGAGCCGTGTTCAGCGTCCTGGCCGCAGGCTACCTGGCCACGTCCCTCCGGGCGCCGGCCTGGACGCTCCGGTACGGCCGGACGGTGGTCACCACCGGGGCCCTGACCGCCGCCGCCGGCAACGGGCTGCTGTGGGCGGTCGTGGCCCACTGGGGTACGGGCGGCGGACCGGCCGCGCTGTTTCCCGGCCTGTTCCTGGTGGGGGCGGGCCAGGGGCTGTGCATAACCCCGCTGACCACCACGGTGCTGTCGTACGCCGAGCCGGTCACGGCCGGGGCGGTGTCGGGTGCACTGTCCACCATGCAGCAGGTGGGCAACTCGGTCGGGGTGGCCGTCATCGGTGTGCTGTTCTTCGACGGGGTGACCCACGGATACGGGGCGGCCTTCCAGCGCAGCGCCGCCGCCATGCTGGTCCTCCTGGCCGGCGTGGCCGTTCTGTCCCGGCTGCTGCCACAGCGGACGGCCCCTTGACTCTCCCGCAGGGGGAGAGCCGATACTCGTGCCATGCCAGCACTGCTCTCCATCGGCGACTTCTCCCGGATGACCCATCTGAGTGTCAAGGCCCTGCGGCACTACCACGAGCTGGGGCTGCTGGAGCCGGTCCGGATAGACGACACGAGCGGTTACCGCTACTACGAGCCGGAACAGGTCCCCGTAGCCCAGGTCATCCGGCGCTTCCGCGATCTCGGCATGCCCCTCGAGCAGGTCAAAGCGGTGCTGGAGGCGCCCGACGTGCCGACCCGTAACAAGGCGATCCTGGTCCACCTCCAGGGCATGCAGGCCGAGCTGGCGCGAACCCAGGCGACCGTGGCGGGCCTGCAGGCGCTGCTCGAGGGTCCTCCTCGACGACTGCCTGTCCTGTTCCGGACCATCCCAGCCGTCGATGCCGTCGCCGTCCGGGAGGTGGTGGACGTGGACGACTTCGCCCCGTGGTGGACCGGCGTCTTCGACGAGCTGTACCGAACCATCGCCGGCGCCGGCGCTGAGCCGGCAGGGCCGGCGGGGGCGCTCTACCCGGGAGAGTTCTTCGAGCTGGACCGGGCCGAGGTGACCGCGTTCGTGCCCGTGGAACCGCCGGTCGGCTCCCCGGGCCCCGCCGGGAGGGTGAAGCGCCTGCAGATCCCGGGAGGCCAGTTCGCGGTGGCTCTGCACGAGGGCCCGCTCGACGACATAGACCACGCCTACGGTGCCCTGGGGACGGTCGTCGCCGAGCGGGCGGTCGGCGTCGACGGGCCGATCCGCGAGTACTACCTGGTCAGCTTCGGGGACACCGAAGACCAGGACCGTCACCGAACCGAGGTGTGCTGGCCGGTGTTCCAGGTCGCCCCATGACGCGGGCAGCCCCGGTCGCGCTCGGGCCTGCCCCTACCACGATGGCGAGAACGGCAGGCCGGCGGTCAGCATCCTCACCACCACTCCGGCGTGGTCGGAGGGCCACCTGGGCTCGGAGGTCCCGATCGGGTTGACTCCGGTGCGCCACGCCGAGAGGGGGATGACGAGGCCCTTGCCGTAGATATGGTCGATGCGCTGGTCGAGGGTGCCGCCCGTCAGATCAGCGTTGCGGCAGCAGGTGTAGCCGGGGGCGCCGGGCCTGGCGGCTGTCCACTCGTCGATGTAGCGGGCGGCCGTGAACGTGTCGGCGGCGGCGTCGTAACCGGCGATAGCCGGATCGGAGTTCATGTCCCCGGCGAGCACCGTCGGGAGCCGGGAACCGGCGAGCACCGACACCAGCTGGGCGGCCTGCCGGCCGGCCACGGTGGGGTCGTACGCCTCGAGGTGGGTGTCGACGAACCTGGTCACGCCCAGGCCCAGTCGCATGTCGGCCCACACGTAGCCGCGGGTGAAGGTGACCGGGCCGAGGATGGGAGTGCTGTAGGTGAGCTGGTCGGCGAAATGCCCCCCGCCGGTGGCCAGGACCTTCGTGCCGGTGCGTACGAGGATCACGTCGCGGTCTATGAACCTGCCGGGAAGGGCGGCGGGCAGGGACGCGGAGTCGAAGTTGTCCTGGGTCACCGCCACCTTGTAGCGGTCTCCGAGCGCCGCCAGCCGGTCGAGTATCAGGGAGGTGAAGTCGTAGCTGACAGTCGCCGTCCCGGGGAGGGAGATGGTCCAGTCGGCCGCTTCCTGGAGCGCCACCACATCCGGCCTGGCGTGGTCGATCTCCTCGGCGACGGCCGCCATCCGGGCGGGCGGGTTGGACTGTTCCACCTTGGAGAGCACGCTGATGACGGCGCTTCCGAGATCTCCGGAAGGACTTATGAGCGGTGTCAGGTCGGCGCCGAGGTAGAGGTTGCGGGTCATCACCGACTCGGTGATCGGTGGCCGGTGGGCGGGTGGACCGGCGGCCGATGCCCGGCCGGGCCCCACGGCCACGGTGGCGGCCACCGCCACCACGGCGGAGAGTGCTGTAGCGAACCTGCGCAACGGCGTA
Organism: Actinomycetes bacterium; assembly: GCA_021827225.1. Next base: position 2,591 of record JAKAXG010000216.1, read on the forward strand.
GTCATAACCGGGAATCCTCCAGGGTTTCCCGGAACCCGCCCAGAGTCGCACGTCCCATCTTGCGCCGGTCTGGAGCTGCCGCCCCGCCCGGGTGGGCGACGGTGGCCGGGCTCCAGGAACTGCGTAAGGGGCCCCGGCGCTGGGAAGGCCCCGGGTATGAGCACCATCCAACCCCACTACCGGGGAGAGGTCGCCGAGTGACCCCGCTCGCGCCGGCGGCGGCGAGCATCCTCGCCGAGGGACGTCAGGCCTACGTGGCCATCGACACCCCGAGCGGCCCGCACGTGACCCCCCAACTGTGTGCCTGGTCAGGTGGCAGGCTGTGGTTCGCCGCAGCATCGACCACCCGCAAGGCCGCGGTGCTCGTCGGCGGATCGCGCGCCGCGGCGGTCGTGGCTGCGCCCGGTCGGAGCGTGACGCTGGCCGGGTCGGTGGCCGTCCTGGACCTGCGCAGGCCCACGGCGCTGATACAGAGTGTCGGGCACCTACCGGAGGCGGTGCGGGCAATGCTCGGGTTCGCCGCCCGCAACGCCGCCGACCTGGCCGGGTTCGTCGGTGACCTGCTCAGAGGGAGACCCGGCTGGCGGGTGCCGCCGGTCCGGGTCCTCTACGCCGTGACGCCCGATCACATGGCCGCCATCGAGAACGACGCGGTGACGTGGTCAGCCGGCTGGCCCCGCCCCGGCGACGAGCCCGGCGCCGGCGCGCCTCGCGGGGGAGAGCCGGCGGTGGTGACCGTGTCCGGGCCGCTGGGCGCGCCGGCCCGGTGGTTCGCCAACGACCGACTGGTGGTGGTGGCTCCGCCGGTCGCCTCCCTCCTGGGTATCGCCGACCACGCCGGTCCGATGGCCGTGGTCGTGGACCGCTACAACGCGGTCGGGCCGGCCGCCAAGCAGGGGATGCTGACAATGGGCGACGCGCTTCCCCTCGGCGCCGGCCGGTTCACACTGATCCCCGAGCGCATCGCCGAGTGGGACGGCATCGAGGTGACCAGCCGGAAGTCCCGATGAGCCCCCAGCCTTCGATCAGAAGGCGCCGGGCGCCGGCATCAGCGGGCCACCTCGAAGCGCTGCGAGCCCCGGGCCAGGGCGGAGGCCGTCAGGCGGGCGAGCTCCCGGAGGGCGGCCAGCTCCGACGCCGTGGCGGTGTGGTACGTGGCCCAGTAGGCGCCGATGGCCCCGATGGGCTCGTCGCCGATCGGGACCATAGCCAGGCTCTTGACGAACGTGGGCCGGTACGCCTCCACCGGTATCCGCTCGTCCCTGTACACGTCGGGCACGACCGCCGGCTCGGCGTGGAGCATGGCCCAGCCGCTGATGCACTGGGTTATGGGGAAGCGCTGGCCCTTCCAGAGTGGGCTGATGGCGTCCTCGTCGGCGTAGAAGCACTGGTCGTCCTCGCGAAGGACGAGGGTCGATCCGTGCGCCCGGGCGACGCTGCGGCCCGCGGCCCGGACGATCTCCTGGATTGCGGCGAGATCGGTGGCCGAACCGAGCCTCTCCGCGATGTCCTTCATGTGGGGGCTGCTACGGGTTTGTTCCCTGCTGCCTCGGGTCGCGGCCATAGCGGGGAATCTAGTAAGACGCCGGCACTAACTTGCATCGGCACTGCCAATCCGTACTTCTGTATCGGGCCGACCGCTGGGACGGTGGAGGTCCGTCGCCACGACCGCCACCCAGGCGTCGACTTCGTCCCAGTTGCGGAAGTCCCCGTAGCGGCCTCCCATCAAGCGGAATTTGGCCCTCCCGGCGGGCGCCAGATGCTCCTTGCGCACGACCCCGGAGAACAACCGGTGGCCACGGGGACGGACCAGGTGCGCCAGCTTGCTGGCCATCTGTCCCTCCTCCTGCATCGCCCAGTTCTGGAGTCGTCCGGGCAGGGCCGCCGGCATCCCCACGCTGAACAGCCAGACAGGCATGGCCGCCAGGTCGGAAGCGAAGCGGGACAGGAAGGCCATCGCCTCGCCCAGCCAGGCCTGGTCGTGGATGGCGCTGCCGGCCACCACAGCGTCGTAGGGCGACAGGTCGGGCACCTCCCTCATCGCCCGGCATTCCACCGTGTCACCGGCTGACTCCAACCGGCCGGCTATCCGCCCGGCGATCTCCGCGGTCGATCCGTGGCTGCTGGCATAGGCGACAAGGATCCGCATCGTCTCCTCCCTTCACGGTTCCAGGCTGAACGGGGGGTAGCGATCGGTGAGCAGACCGACATACGCCTGGACCCGCAGGCCGTAGCGGTACACATCGATCAGGAAGCTCCGTGCCCCGTGCGGGTACTCGCCGCGGATCAGCACCGCGAAGAACCCGGCCACCACCGCCAGAGCCGCCGCCAGCCACAGGACGGACAGGACCAGATAGTGGGGGACGGCCACGAACCACTTGTAGAGCGGAGCCCAACGGGCCAGTCGCTCCGGATACTCGATGCTGAGCGTGGTGTGGGGCTCCATCCGGTCGTCCTCCGCGGACATCTCGAAGTCGAACGGCGGGTAGTCCTCGTGGAGGAACAGCGCGTAGCTCACCGCTCGCCATTCGTAGCGGTAGCACATGGTGATGGCGTCGAAGATGGGCCGCGGTATCTGCTCGGTGAACAACACGGTGACCAGGCTGATCAGGGTCAGCACGTTGCGCAGCGAGCCCAGCGCGCCGGCAACCATCAACTGCGGAATGGCCAGCACCCACTGGGCCAATGGCCTCCAGCGGGCGATGTGGTAGTCGGCCTCGAAATCCAGACGGGCGGGGTAGGGGAGCACGGCGCACCACCTCCGGACTCCAGCATCGACCGGAACTGCTCCCAGGGCTAGGGCAGAACGACCCGCCCGGAGCGTGTGGAGCTCGACCCAGGCCGTTACCTAGGCTAACGAGTATGAGGCAAACGGGTCGTCATCGCCGGTCCTGGCTCACCGCCGGAGGAGCGCTTCGGGTGCCGCAGGTGGGGGTGATGTTCTGGATCATCAAGGGGTTGTCGACCGCGATGGGCGAGGCGACCTCCGACTACCTGGTGCACTCCATGCTCCCCCAGCTGGCGGTTCTACTCGGTTTCGTGGCGTTCGTCGCCGCTCTGGTGGTGCAACTCAGGCAGGGCCGCTACGTGGCCTGGTCGTACTGGCTGGCGGTGGCCATGGTGGGCGTGTTCGGGACGATGGCGGCGGACGTGCTCCACGTGGCCCTGCACGTGCCCTACACGGCGTCCGCCGCTCTCTACGCCGTCGTCCTGGCCGCGGTGTTCTTCGCCTGGTGGGCGACGGAGGGGACGCTGTCGATCCACAGCATCGACACCCCCCGTCGCGAGATGTTCTACTGGGCGGCGGTCGCGGCCACCTTCGCCATGGGCACGGCGCTGGGTGACTTCACCGCCTACGACCTGCATCTGGGCTACTTCCCGTCGGCCGTCCTGTTCGCGGCGGTCATCGCCGTTCCGGCGGCCGGCTTCGCCTGGCTCCGCCGGTACGCGGTGCTGTTCTTCTGGTGGGCGTACGTCGTGACCCGGCCGCTGGGCGCCTCGCTGGCCGACGGGATGGGTAAGCCGAGGGACGTGAGCGGCCTCGGTCTGGGCGACGGTCCCGTGGCGCTGGTTCTGGCCGCTCTCATCGTGATGCTGGTCGGCTACCTGACGGTGACGGGGTCGGACGTGCAAGCGGCGCCGGCCCTGGAGACCGAACGCGCCTGAGGGGGTTCAACGAAGCGATGAGCAGTCATTGCTCCGGTCGCGTATGCGGCGGGTGATCCACCAGGCGATGATGACCACCGCGATCACGGCGATGGCGACGCTCACGTAGGTGAACGCCGACGCCACGCTGTTCCAGTTGGCGGCCACTGCGTAGCCGACCGCGGCCAGGGCGAACGTCCAGGGCAGGCTCCCGATGAGGGTGTACAGGCTGAAGCGGCCGACGGGCATCTCGGCCACCCCCGCCGGCAGGCTGACGAAGGTCCGCACCACCGGCAACACCCGGCCGACCAGTACCGCCAGATCCCCCCGGCGGGCGAAGAACGCCTCGGTGCGGTCCAGGTGCTCCGGGCGGACCAGCAGGTACCGGCCGTAGCGCTCCAGGAGCGGCCGGCCACCTGCCCGGCCGACCCCGTAGGCGATCAGCGCCCCGACCAGGTTGCCCAGGGCGCCGGCCACTCCTATCCCCAGCAGGCCGACGTGAGCGTGCCCGCTCGCCAGCAGGCCGCCGGCCAGAGCCCCGCCGAAGAGCATGATCACCTCGCTGGGGATCGGGACGCACGCCGACTCCAGGACCATGAGCACGAACACCGCCACGTAGCCGTGATGGCTGATCTGGGTGGTCAGAAAGTGGGTCAAACGCCTCTCACGGTACCGGCCGCCGAGTCGTGAGCGACCGGCTGGCGTCCGTCACCGCTGAGCCGCAGCCCGGCGTTGACCGCGGATATATGACGTTCGGCCCGCCACCCCGTGCCCGTACCGGGGATTGGATGGAGGTGAGGCTGGTGACCGCTGGACCGGGAAGCGAGGTGTGCGATGAGAGTGGGCCATCTACCGGTGGACGACCTCGGCGAAACCCACCTGTGCGAGTTGCACTGTCCTGTGAAGCACGTGATGCACGCACCGACGGTGTACTCCGACGCGGACGCGACGGTCCAGATC
>JAKAXG010000217.1 GCA_021827225.1 Actinomycetes bacterium
CTCGAGGCCTACGGGGCCAGCGAGGTCGGGACCACCAACTCCATCACCTCCGAGGAGTGGATGAAGCATCCGGGCTCGGTCGGCCGGGCCCTCCCGCCGTTCGAGGCCATGGTCCTCGACGACGACGACCAGCCGGTGCCGCCCGGGACGCAGGGACGTCTGTTCTTCCGGGACGCCACTGGCCGGGGGATCGTCTATCACAACGACCCGGCCCGGTCGGCGGACGCCCACATCGCGCCGGGCGTCTTCAGCCTGGGCGAGATCGGATACATGGACGTCGACGGCTACGTCTACATCACCGACCGCTTCTCCGACATGGTGGTCTCGGGCGGTGTCAACATCTACCCGGCGGAGAGCGAGCAGGTCCTGGTCCAGCACCCGCAGGTCGCCGACGTCGCCTGCATAGGCGTCCCCCACCCGGAGATGGGGGAGGAGCTGAAGGCGCTGGTCGTGCCGCGCGACCCGGACGACCCGCCCGCCGAGTCCGACCTGCTCGAGTTCTGCCGGAGCCGCCTGACGCACTACAAGTGCCCCCGCTCCGTCGACATCGTGGAGACGGTGGGCCGCACCACCATGTCCAAGGTCAACAAGCGGGCCCTGAGGGCCCGCTACTGGGAGGGCACGCCGCCGGCCTGACCCCCCGGTGGCCGGCCCCCGGCGGCGGCCCACTCGAGCGCGGCCGGGGAGGCCACCCACCTGATGGCGTTTCCGAGCAGGCGCCTCCAGGCCGGATCCCCGTAGGCGGAGGGCCCGTCGCCCGGCTGGATGTACACCACCGGGCTGCGCCGGGCCACCTTGGCCCAGGCCACCAGATCCGAACCGGGCGGGTGGTGCCAGCCGTCCCGGCTGTCGCGCCGTCCGGCCACGGCCAGGGCGGCGGACCAGAACCGGTCGTCGGTGAACACGGCGTCGCTGCGCAGCAGCGGGACCACCTCGTCCTCCAGCACCGGTGCCAGATACAGCTCGTCGGTGAGCGTGAAGCCGCCCTCGATGCCGCGCAGGACAGGGTGGCCGGGCGCCGCCGGAGCCAGGCGGTGGGTCACGTCGAACGCGTAGCCCGAGTCCGGCCAGTCGGTCGTGCCCAGCCGGGCCGGCCGGTAGTGGAACCGGCCGCCGATCCAATCGGCGTACTCGTCCCACGCCGGCCACGAGGCGATGGCGTGGTGGAGGAACACGACCCCCTGGCCTCCGTCGAGCAGGCGCCCCATGCCCGCCACCAGCTCGGCCGGGGGCGCCTCCGGCTGGGGGGATCGCAGGCCCACCCCGGGCATGTCGTAGAAGACGACGGCGTCCCACTCGCCCGGGCCCATCCGGGAGAGCCAGCGGCGGGCCGCCGGCTGCGGGCAGTGGGCCCACGTCAGGCCGTCGTCTTCGGAGAACACCTGGAAGAAGGGTTCGGCCTGGAAGGGGTGCCCGCCGGTGATGACCAGCACCCTCAGCTGTTCCTCGTCGCCCACCGCCTGACCATACCGACCGATCAGTTGGAACTCAACCGGATCTGCTTACCGGATGGGCACGGGGTCCGGTCCCGATGAGGGCAGGCGAAGGGGGAGCGACACGGCGGCCGGCGGGGTACCGGCGCTTTTCAGCCCGGCGGGCGGGGGCGGAACTGGCCGTTGGTGGCCGTGACCCCGCCGTCGACGGGCAGTGCCACCCCGGTGATGAACGAGGCGGCCGGCGAGACCAGGAAGGCGATGGCCTCGGCCACCTCCCCGGGGAGGCCCCACCGGTGCAGCGGTATGGCCGCGGTCAGCTCCCCGGCCAGTTCCGGGGCGGTCGTGCGCAGCCCTTCCGTCATGGCCGTAACCGTCGGCCCGGGGCAGACGGCGTTGATCCTGATCCCCTCCGGGCCCAGGTCCAGGGCCAGCGCCCGCACCAGGTTGATCACCCCGGCCTTGGCCGCGTTGTAGGCCCACATGCCCGGGTCGCCGCCCAGCCCGGACGTCGACGCGGTCACCACGACGGAGCGGGGCCCGGCGCTGGCCCGCAGGGCCGGCAGGGCGGCCCGCACGCCGTACGCCGGGCCCTTCAGGTCGACCGCCACTATGCGGTCGAAGTCCTCCAGCGGGAAGGCGTCGATGGCGCCGACCCCGGTGACCCCGGCGTTGAGCACCATGGCGTCGAGCTGCCCGAAGCCCTCGAGGGCGGCCGCGACCACGCGCTCGTTGTCGGCCGGGTCGCCGGCGTCCGCCCCCAGCGCCAGGTAGCGCCCGGGGTCGCCGGCGGCCGGCGGTGCCTCGAGGTCGGTGGCGACGACCCGGTAACCCCGGTCGAGCAGCGTGAGGGCCGTCGCCCGCCCGATGCCCGACGCCGCACCGGTCACCACGGCTACCGGCAGGTGACCCGCCTCCCGCTCCTGGCTCACCCCGCTCACCGCCCGGCCAGGGCGCCGGCGTCGACCGGGATGGTGCTGCCGGTGACGAAGGCGGCCAGGTCGCTCACCGCGAACAGCACCACCCGGGCCACGTCGTCAGGGACGCCGGCCCGGCCGAGCGGGTTGGACGCCATCACCGCCCCGATGTCGAGGCCGGCCTCGCCGAGCGGCCTCATCTGCTCCCGCACGCCAGGCGTGTCGATCACCGTCGGGGCCACGCCGACCACCCGGATGTCGCGGGCCGCGAACTCGAGGGCCAGGTTCTTGGTCAGGCCCACGATTGCATGCTTGGAGGTGCTGTAGGCGCTGATCCCCGGGGTCCCGTGGAAGCCGGTGGTGGACGCCACGTTGACGACCACCCCGCCCCGAGCCATCCGCCGGGCCGCCTCTCGTGCCGCCGCGAACGTCCCCCGCACGTTGACCGTGAGCATCCGGTCTATGAACTCGTCGGCCACCTCCAGCGCCGGGCCGGTGGTCGGGTAGATGCCGGCGTTGTTGACCCAGATGTCCAGGCTCCCGAACTCCGACAGGGCGTCGTCGGCGGCGGCGGCCAGGGAGGCGGTGTCGGTGATGTCCAGCCTGCGGTACCGGTGGCCCGGCCCGAACTCGCGGACCAGGTCGCCGGCGGTGGCCGCCGCCCCGTCCCCGTCGATGTCGCCGACGAGCACCCTGGCCCCGGCCTCGGCCAGGCGCCGGCAGACCGCCGCCCCTATGCCGCGGGCGCCGCCGGTGACCACCGCGCCCCGTCCGGCGAGGGAGATCAGCTCGCCGCACGGCGTGCCGGTGAAATCGGGAACGGCCATATCATCCTCCCGGTGAACGGTCCGACGGCGGCGTGCCCACGGCCCGCCGTGCCGGTGAAAGCAGTACCATACTGACCGATTAGTTGAATAGCAATCGGATGCGAGTGGGGGGAATCGATGGGCCGGATCGTTCTGGTGCACGGGGCGTGGCATGGAGGATGGTGCTGGGAGCAGGTGGTTCCGAGACTGCGGAGCCTCGGCCACCAGGTCCTGGTCACCGAGTTGCACAGGGGTTCCCTGGCGCAGGACACGGCCGCGGTCCAGGCCGACGTGGACGCGATCGGCGGTGACGCGGTGGTCTGCGGCCATTCCTACGGGGGCTGCGTGATAACGGGGCTCAGGGCGGAGGGGATCCGCCGCCTGGTCTATCTGGCAGCCATGATGCCCGGCGCCGACGAGTCGGCGTCGAGCCTCTCCACCCTCGGTCCCTCGACCGGTCTCAGCACCGCCCTGGTGGTGGCCGACGACGGCACCTGTACGGTCGAGCCGGGGCAGGCCGACGACGTCTTCTACCACGACTGCCCGCCCGGGGCCCGCGACGCGGCCCGGGCCCGGTTGCGCTCGCAGGTTCTCGCCACCTTCGCCGCGCCGCCCGGGCGGGTGGCCTGGCAGGAGGTCGACTCCCTGTACGTCCGCTGCCTGGAGGATCGGGCCGTGCACCCGGACCTGCAGGACAGGCTGGCGGAACGGGCCGGCGCCCGGATCGAGTGGCCGACGTCGCACTCGCCGTTCCTGTCCCGCCCCGAACTGGTCGCCGACCTGCTCGACCGGGCTGCCTCCTGAGCGGGGTGGAGCCGCACCGCATCTGCATCCCCGAGGAGGATCTCGAGGACCTGCTCTCCCGGCTGCGGCGCACCCGCTGGGCGGATGACTTCGGCAACGACGCCTGGGCCTACGGGGTGGAGCGGACCTGGCTGCAGGAGATGGTCGCCTACTGGCTCGACGGCTACGACTGGCGGGCCATCGAGGCGCAGATGAACTCCCTGCCCAACTACCGGGCCGATCTGGACGGCGTCCCGGTTCACTTCGTGCACGTGCGGGGGAAGGGGCCGGACCCGCTGCCGCTGGTGGTGACCCACGGCTGGCCGTGGACCTTCTGGGACATGAGGCACCTGATCGGACCCCTCAGTGATCCGGGCGCCCACGGCGGGGACCCGGCCGACTCGTTCGACCTGGTGGTGCCGTCCCTTCCCGGTTTCGGCTTCTCCGCGCCGCTGCGCCGCCCCGGCGTGGACGTCGCCGCCATCGCCGGCCTGTGGCGCCGGCTCATGGTCGACGTGCTCGGATATGGCAGCTTCGGTGCCTACGGCGGCGACTGGGGGGCCATGGTGAGCGCCCACCTGGGCCACGCCTACCCCGGGGAGGTAATCGGGGTGGAGCTCAGCCTGCCGGTCGTGCCGGGACTCAACCGGAGGGAGATCGCCCCCGGCGACTGGGCCGCCGGCGAGCAGTGGATGCTCGAGCGGATGGCGGCGGCGGAGAGGCTGGTGCGCAGCCACCTGGCCGTCCACACGTGTGACCCCCAGACCCTGGCCTACGGCCTGGCCGACTCGCCGGTGGGGACGGCGGCGTGGCTGTGGGAGCGGCGGCGGGCCTGGAGCGACTGCGGGGGCGACGTGCTGTCGGTGTTCAGCCGTGAGGACCTGGTCACCAACGCGGCGATCTACTGGCTGACCGGCACCGTCGCGACCTCCATGCGGTTGTACCACGAGCACATGAACAAGCCGTGGCCTCTGGCCCACGACCGCTCCCCGGTGATCGCTGTGCCGACCGGCTACGCCGTCTTTCCCGGGGACCTGGTGTTCCTGCCCGAGAGGGTGGCGGCCGCCCGCACCGACCTGCGCCGCTGGACGGTCATGCCCCGCGGCGGCCACTTCGGCCCGGCGGAGCAACCGGATCTGATGGTCGCGGAGCTGAGGGAGTTCTTCCGGCCCCTCAGATAGGAGTTGACATCAGCGCCCGCCGCCGCTACTATCGAACATACGTTCGAGAGAGGAAAGGGGACCGGGCGATATCGCCGGCGACAGTTGGCCTCGGAACCTATCCGTTGCTCCTCTCGAGGTCACCGCCGTGTGCCAGCAGCTCCGACAACTGCGCCAAGCCGTTCAGGCGTTCGCCGCCGGATTCGACGCCGCGGGGCTGACCCCGGAGCAGGCCCGGACGCAGCTGGCCGATGTGGCCCGCATCAAGGCCAGCGTCTCCGCTCTCGAGGCCCTGCTGGCCGCCCGGTCCGCAGAATCGGGCACGTGGAAGGAGGCCGGTTTCCGGTCGGCCGCCGACCGGCTGGCCCGGGAGATGGGCACCACGCCAGGTGTGGCCCGGGACGTTCTCGGCACCGGGCGCCGGCTGTTCGCCCAGCCGGAGGTGGCCCGATCCGCTCTCCACGGGGACCTCTCGGCGCAGCAGGCGGCGCTGGTGGCGAGCGGGGCGGAGGCCGCCCCCGGGCGGCGCCGGGACCTGGTGCGCCAGGCCCGGGAGGGATCGCTCAGCGAGCTCCAGGACGAGGTGGCCCGGGCTCGGGCGGTGGCAGTCGATGCTGAAGCCCGCCGGCGGGCCATCCGGGCCCGCCGCTCGCTGCGCAGCTGGACCGATGCCGAGGGAGTGTGGCAGGCCCGGATGGCCGGCAACCCGGAGGACGGCGCCCGTGTCCGCTGGGTTCTCGACACCATCCGCCGGCGCCTGGTCGCCCTCGGCCAGGAGCGGGGGGAGCGCGATAGCTTCGAGGCCCTGGCCTTCGACAGCCTGATCGTGCTGGCCCGGGTAGCGGAGGGTGGCAACGGCGCCCTCAGCTTCGCCGAGCTGCAGGAGCTGGGACTGTTCCCCGGCGCCGCTGGCACCCCTGGCCCTCCTGCTCCCGCGGGCGCCGCTGGCTCTCCTGCTCCCGCTGGCGCCGCTGGCCCTCCTGCTCCCGCGGGCACCGCTGGCGCCGCTGCTCCCGCTCCCACCGGCGGTGCCGCTCCCGCTCCCGCTGGAGCCGCTGGCGCCGCTGCTCCCGCTCCCACCGGCGGTGCCGCCAAGGACGCCGCCCAGCCGCCGCGGAAGAGCCCCCGCCGTTCGGGGGCCAAGGTGGAGTTGCAGGTTCGGGTGGACCTGGACACCCTTCTGCGGGGGGTGCCCCTGGAGGGGGAACTGTGCGAGATAGTCGGCTACGGCCCCGTGGCGGTCTCCACCATCGACGATCTGGTGGCCAACGACGATGTGTTCCTCGCCGCCGTGCTCACCCGGGGCCAGGAGATCGTGGGTGTCAAACGCTTCGGGCGGGCGCCCACCGCCGACCAGAGATCGGCGCTTTCGTTCCTGTACCCGACATGCGCGGTCAAGGGCTGCGGGGCCAAGGTCGGTCTCCAGTCGGACCACCGGGAGGACTGGGCCAGGACCCACTACACCGTGTTCGACCTCATGGACCGCTTGTGTGCCCACCACCACGGGATGAAGACCCGGAACGGCTGGGCCCTGGTCGCCGGGCGGGGCAAGCGGGACTTCGTCCCTCCAGGCGATCCCAGGCATCCCCGGTCGCGCCAGTCAAGTAGGCCAGACAAGCCAGGCCGGCCCCGCCGGCTGGAAGCCGGCCCGGCGCCATGACCGCTACCGCCCATACCGGAAGGCGCACGCGTAACCAGCGGAAGGGCCTTCACCGCCGGCCCCGGCCGGCCGACAACAACCCAGGTGACGGCCAGCACCGACTCCATAACCCTGGTCCAGGTGGCGGCGCTCTTCGTGGTGCCCCGCCAGCTGGCCGAGCGCTTCGTGCGCAGCCCCGACTTCCCCCGGCCGGTAAGCCCCGGCACGTGGAACCGGGCGGAGGTGGAAGCCTGGGGCCGGGCCAACGGCCGCCTCACCTCCCTCTAGCCCCACCCTGCCGCCGGCCCCACCCTGCCGCCGGCCCCACCCTGCCGCCGGCCCCACCCCGCCGCCGCCCCCAGCCCGCCGCCGGCCCCACCCTGCCGCCGGCCCCAGCCCGCCGCCGGCCCCACCCTGCCGCCG
>JAKAXG010000218.1 GCA_021827225.1 Actinomycetes bacterium
GGTCGAGTCAACCCGGCTGGCCAACCCGATGACCTGGTCCATCCTGGCCACCCATCCCCACCCCCTCGACGGCCCGGCGGACCCGGCGGTCCACTCGAACCCGGAGGCGGTGCGGGCCTGGTTCAGCGCCGAGCTTCCGGCCATCGCCCACCGCACCGGCGGGCTGCTGTGGCGGCGGGGCCTCACCCGCCTGGTTCTACAGGTCACCCGCTGCGCCCACGGGGCGCTCACCGGGGAGGTGCTGTCGCTCCACGAGGCCGGAGAGAAGGCCCTGCCGGAGGCATCGCACACCGGGCACCGGGTGATCACCGACGCGCTGGGTTACCGGGAGGGGGCCAACACCTCCATGTACTGGGGCCCCTTCGAGCGCAAGGCCAACGCGCTGGGCCTGGCCCGGCAGCTGATGCAGAGGGTCGGCCGGGCGGAACCGTCCAGCCACTGACCGACCCGCCGGATCAGTGAGCCGGCGGCAGCGGGTCGGCCCCGCCCCGGCGGGCGGCGGCGATCACCTCGGTGAGGGCGGCGTGCAGATCCTCGAGTCGGCCGACGTCCATGCCCAGGCGCTCGACCACCTGGGGCGGGACCCTGGTGGCCTGCTCCCGCAGTGCCCGACCGGCTGCGGTCAGCTCCACGTCCAGGACCCGCTCGTCCTCGGGGCGGCGACTCCTCGTGATCAACCCAGCGGCCTCCAGGCGCTTGAGCAGCGGCGACAGGGTGGGCGAATCGAGCTGCAGGAGACCGCCCAGCTCCTTGACCGACAGAGGCGACCTCCCCCAAAGGGCCAGCATCACCAGGTACTGGGGGTGGGTGAGGCCCATGGGCTCGAGGATGGGGCGGTAGACGGCCAGCACGCTGCGGGTGGCTATAGCCAGGGCGAAGCAGACCTGGCGCTCGAGGGCCAGCAGGTCTCCGTCGGCGCCGGCATCTGCGTCGCTCGGGGCCACGGGATCGACGGCATTCACACCAGCGATCGTATCGCTCACGATCTAGTCGTGCGCGATCAGCTGCCGGCGCGTTCGGCGCCCATGGGCGCGGGTCCCACCCGCATGGGCCAGACTGCCGGTCATGTTCATCCCCGCCTCCACCCCGGCCGTCCCTTCGGACGGACCCGTAGTCGTCTTCCGGGTGGCAGGGAACAAGGTGGCGACCGAGACGGTCGACGTGGCGGGAGGGCTCCCTCCGGCGGCGCTGTTCGTCGGCACCGTAGGGGGCCGCCAGTGCTGGGCGGTCGACGCCGCTGGGGAGCCAGCGGGCGAGCAGCGGTTCGTGGACCTGATGGGGATGTTCGCCGACGTCGACGAGGCGTCTTGGGCGGCGGCGGGGAGGGCGGTGCAACTCGTCGAATGGGCCCGCAACCACCGCTTCTGCGGCCACTGCGGGACCCCCACCGAGGAATCGGACCACGAGAGGGCCCGGCGCTGCCCGTCGTGCGGCCTGCTGGCTTTCCCCCGCCTGGCCCCGGCGGTCATCACCCTGGTCGAAAGAGCGGACGGTAGGGCCCTGCTGGCCCGCAACGCCCGCTGGCCGTCGGCGATGTATTCGTGCCTGGCCGGCTTCGTGGAGCCGGGCGAGAGCGTGGAGGACGCCCTGCGCCGGGAGGTACTCGAGGAGGTCGGGGTGCGCGTCGGCACCATGCGGTACTTCTCCAGCCAGCCCTGGCCGTTCCCCCACTCCCTCATGCTCGGCTTCCACGCCGAGTACGCCGGAGGCGAGATCACCTGCGACGGCGACGAGATCGCCGACGCGTCCTGGTATGCGTGGGACGACCTGCCCTCGATTCCGGGACGGGTCAGCATCGCCAGGAAACTGATAGACGACTGGGTGGCCCGCTCCGCCCGGTGACCGGCGGCGGGGGCTACAGCTCGAGCCGGGCGCCCCTCTCCCCTTCGACGACCACCCGGGCCCGCCTGACGGCCCGGGCCTTCATCCGAAGCAGCACCGGCCGGGGCGCCCGGCACACCTCGGTGGCCACCTCACGGGCGGCCTTTGGAAGTTCCTCCGGGGCGACGACCCGCGACACCAGACCCAGGGCCAAGGCCTCGGCGGCGTCGACCGTCCGGCCGGTGAAGCACAGGTCGCGGGCCGTTCCGCCGCCGACGATGTCGTGCAGGGGGCCGTACACGACGTCGCTCCAGGCGTGCTCGGGATGGGCGAAGCGGGCCGTGTCGGACGCCACCCGGATGTCGCACATGACCGCCAGATCGAAGCCCCCGGCGACGGCCGGCCCGTTCACGGCAGCGATCAGGGGAAGGGGGAACGAGAGGCAGGCCATGTGGAACCGCTCGCTCGACTCCCAGAGCCGCTCCTGGTCACCCGGGCCGTCGAGGCGGAACTCGTCGAGGTCGAAACCGGCGCAGAAGACCGGCCCGGCCCCGGTGAGGATCACCGTCTTGACCGCGTCGTCGGCGGCCAGCCGGCCCAGCGCGGCGGTGACCTCGTCGCGGACCGCGATGGAGAGGGCATTCCTCTTCTCCGGGCGGTTGAGGGTCAGGGCGACCACGCCTTCATCGACCTCGGAGACCACGATGTTGTGAGCCATACACCCGGAATCCTGCCCCATGTCAGGCCTGCCGGCCGGTCCGGGGTCAGGCCGCCGGTTCGAGAACCGCCAGATCCTCCTGCAGCACCGGCTCGGCGGAGGCCGCCGGCTCGCCCATCCGGACCACGGCGATTCCGGCCAGCACCAGCAGACCGCCGAGGAGTTGCACCCCGGCGAGCTGCTGGCCGAGCAGCAAGCGGGCGTAGACGGCGGCGAAGAGCACCTCGGCCAGGCCCACGAACGACGCCAGCCGGGCCCCCAGCACCCGGGCGGCGGCGATACCGGTCACGTAGGCGACGGCCGCCGCCACCAGGCCCAGTCCCAGCACCGGGACCAGCCAGCTGACCCGGGCGTGGGCCAGGGTCACATCTGCCAGCGGGGCGCGCCAACGCAGCACCCCGACCGCGGCCGCCACGAGGATGGCCGCGGCTCCCAGCGACAGACCCCCCCACGCCACCGCCAGAGGTGGCAGGGGCTGACCGGCGTCCGCCGACACCACGAAGTAGGCGGCCAGGCCCACCGCGGCGCCCAGACCCCACAGGATGCCCACCGGGTCGACATGGTGGCTCCCGGCCAGGTCCAGGACCAGGGCCAGCCCGGCCAGGGCGACCGCCGCCCCGACCGCCGTGACCCGGGAAGGCACCTGGCGGTGACGCACCCACATCCAGCCCACCACCAGGACCGTGCCGGAGTACTCGAGCAGGAGCGCCACCGCCACCGACAGGTGCTGGATGGCCTGGAAGTAGCAGAGCTGCGCGGCGGCCACGGCCAGGAGCCCGTAGGCCACCACCGCCGGGGTGCTGCGGCGCAGCCGGGACCAGCGGCCGCGCATGACCCTGAGCGCCGGCAGGGCCAGGGCGGCCGCGGCGACCACCAGCCGGGCGGCGACGGCGGCCCCCGGCGTCCAGCCGGACCGCATCAGCGAGGTGGCCAGCGTGCCCGACACCCCGAACGCCGCGGCCGACAGGACGGCCATCGCCAGGCCCGCCGAAGAAGGACCCTGGCGTAATAGGCGTACAGGCTCTATGCTCATGACGTCCCACCTTAAGGGGTCCCCTGTCATTAGTCAAAGTGCACTTAGCCCATGACGCACATCTTCGCCCACGACACCGAAGACGCCCTGCAGGCGGCCGCCGCCCTGGTGAACACCGACGGCCGGGACGGCGACACCCTGACCGGCGTGGCCGCCCTCGAGGCGTTCGTGGCGGAATGGCGCTGGACCGGGAGCCGGCGCAGCGACGCCTCCGAGCTGGAAGCGGTGCGGGCGCTGCGGCCGGTGCTGCGCCGCCTGTGGGAGCTCGACGACGAGGGGGTGGCCGCCCTCACCAACCAGCTCCTACGCGAGCACGCCGCCCTGCCGCAGCTGGTCCGCCACGACGGCTGGCCCTGGCACCTGCACGCCACCGGTCCCGAGGCTCCGCTGGCCGACCGCATGGCGGTGGAGGCGGCCATGGCCATGGTCGACGTGGTCCGCCAGGGGGAGCTGGGGAGGATGCGGACCTGCGCCGCCGCGGACTGCCGGTCGGTGCTGGTGGACCTGTCCCGCAACTCGTCGAAGAGGTACTGCTCCACGACGTGCGCCAACCGGGTGAACGTGGCGGCCTTCCGGTCCCGGCGCTCCGCCGGGGATTAGCGGCCGGGGCTAGCGGGTCGGGGCCGGGCGCCGGGAGGCGATCTCCGACGCCGCCACCACCACCGCGGACACGGCGGCGACCGACGGCCACGCCCCGATCTTCCTGGCCAACGGGTGCGACCCGCCCATGGCACCCACGTAGAGAGCCGACAGCCCGAGCGCCGGCCCGGCGCCCACCGACCGCCACCACCGGCTGGCGCTCCACGCCCCGGCGGCGGCGAACACGGCGCCTCCGGCCTGCCTGCGGCCGGTCCGGCGGGCGACGGTGAAACCGGCGATCAGGCCGCCGGCCGATACGAGGGAGGGACGCAGGAGAGCAGATCCGGGCACGACCGCACCCTACCGGGGCGGACCGGTCCCGGGAGGGGCGGGAGCCGGCGCCTCTACCAGGCCCTGGCCGCGGCCCTGCGACAGGCCGACAGCGATGAAAGCGTCCGGGCGGCGGTGATCACCGGCGCCGGCAGCGCCTTCAGCGCCGGCACCGACCTGGCCGAACTGGCCGCCATCGCCGCCGGCCAGGCTCCGGCCGGAGCCGACCAGGCGTTCCCCCGGTTACTGGACGCCCTGGCGGAGATCGACCTGCCCCTCGTCGCCGCGGTCAACGGCCCGGGGGTGGGCCTGGGGGCGACCATGCTGTCGGTTTTCGATGTGGTCCACATCTCGGACGAGGTCCGGCTGAAGGCCCCGTTCGCAGCCATGGGCGTCCCGCCGGAAGCCGCCAGCAGCTACCTGTTCCCCCTACGCATGGGCTGGCAGCCCGCGGCCCAGATGCTTCTCAGCGCCGAATGGCTGACCGCCGAGGAGGCCGTCTCCACCGGGCTGGCCACCGCCTCCTGCCCGGCCGGGTCGGTCCTGGCCGAGGCGCTCGGGGCGGCCGGGAGTATCGCAGAGCACGACCGGTCGGCCACCCGCACCATCAAGGCGCTGATGCGGGCCGGCCAGCGCGACGCCACCGCCGCAGCCCGCCGGCGGGAAAACGAGGCGTACGCCGCCCTGTTCCGCCGGTAGGAAGCGCTCAAGGCAGCCGCCCCGGGCTGCCGATCCTTATGGGCGGGCTGCCCGGCGGAGGTGGCCACTGACCGGAGAGGGTCCATGCCCACACCTCGAACCAGCACCACGACCACCGGGCGGGACCGCCCCGCCCCGATCCGTCTCAGGGCGGCGCTGGCCGGGGCACTGGCGGCGGCCGGGACCCTGGCCACCGCCGGAGCATCGGTAGGGGCCACGGCCGCCTGGGCCGCCACCGCCACAGCGACCCCGACGGCACCGTCGGGCCCCGCCTCCACGGCGCCATCCCTCGCTTACAGCCTGCTCACGTCGTCCGGCTCGCTGGTCGGCTACGGCGGGGCGTTCTCGGCCAGCGTCCCGGCCCCGTCCTCCCCCGTCGTCGGCGTGGCCTCCACGTCGGACGGGCACGGCGCCTACGCGGCCGAGGCCAACGGGACCGTGGTGGCGCTGGGCGACGCCGCCTTCCACGGTTCGATGGCCGCGGCCAAGCTGGCCCAGCCCATCGTCGGCATCGCCACCGACCCGGCCACCGGCGGTTACTGGCTGGTGGCGTCCGACGGCGGGGTGTTCTCCTTCGGCGGGGCCGGCTTCTACGGGTCCACCGGCGGCATCCGGCTGAACCAGCCGGTGGTGGGCATGGCCGCCACCCCCGACGGCCGGGGCTACTGGCTCGTGGCCGCGGACGGCGGAGTGTTCTCCTTCGGCGACGCCCGCTTCTACGGGTCCACCGGCGGGATCCGCCTGAACCGCCCGGTGGTCGGCATGGCAGCCACCCGCTCCGGGCACGGCTACTGGCTGGTCGCCTCCGACGGGGGTGTCTTCGCCTACGGCGACGCCGGGTTCTACGGCTCGGCGGGGAACGTCCGCCTGGAGAAGCCCATCATCGCCATGAGCCCCACCGCCGACGGCCGGGGCTACTGGATGGTCGCCTCCGACGGGGGGGTGTTCAACTACGGCGACGCCCCCTTCTACGGCTCGGCCAGCAGCATGAACACCCGCATCGTCGGAATGGCCACCGGGATCGCCGACGGCTACGCCAACCCGCTGCGGGCCGTCACCGGCCTGCGACCGGAGCGGGTGGACGAGGGCGTGGACTACGGGGGCTCCGGCCCCATCTACGCCCTGGGCGACGGCGTCGTGACCTCCACGTCGGGGGCGTGGCCCGACGGGACCTACATCTCGTACCGCCTGACCGACGGCCCTGCCGCCGGGAAGATGGTCTACGTGGCGGAGAACGTCACGCCGGCTGTCACGGTCGGGCAGACGGTGACCCCCGACACGGTCATCGGGACCCTCCACGACGCCTACCCCGACATGGAGATCGGCTGGTCCGCGGACCAGTACGGCGACACCATGGCGGCGGAGGCCGGCCAGTGGGGCTCCGCGGCACAGGCCGCCTCCACCCCCACCGCCTACGGCGTCAACTTCAACCAGCTGCTGGTGTCGCTGGGCGCCCCGTCGGGTGTCATGCTCGGCTCGAGCGTGTCCGGGGTGCTGGCGGCGGGCTGGCCCGGCTGGTAGCGGCGGCGCGGCCGTTGGCGTCAGCGGTCCTGCCTCTTTCATCGGCCGGCAGATAGCCTCTGGCGATGAGCTCCGAGCGCCAAGGGGTGGGGCGGCCATGACCTACAGGGTGGTGCAGTGGGCGACCGGCGGGGTGGGCCGGGCCGCCATCGACGGGATCCGACGCCACCCCGAGCTGGAGCTGGTGGGCTGCTGGGTCCACAGCGAGGAAAAGGCCGGCAGGGACGTCGGGGAGATCACCGGCTCCGGGCCGATCGGGGTGACCGCCACCAACTCGGTGGAAGAGGTGCTCGCGGTCCCCGCCGACTGCGTCATCTACGCCCCGCTCGTCCCCGACGAGGATCAGGTCGCCAGCATCCTGCGCTCCGGGCGCAACGTGGTCACCCCCGTCGGATGGGTCTACCCGGACCTCCGCCGCTCCGAGGGGC
>JAKAXG010000219.1 GCA_021827225.1 Actinomycetes bacterium
ACGGACCGCCCTCGCCCTCCCCGCACACCCCCAGGGCCTCCAGCCAGGACAGGGTCAGGAACGTGAACCCGTCGTACAGCTCGGCGATGTCCAGGTCCGCGGGCTTGAGGTCGGTGCGATCCCACATCTCGGCCGCCGCCTCGAACGACGCCATGCGGGGATAGTCCGGCCGGTGGAACCAGCCGCCCTCTCCCGGCGAGCCGCCCATGGCCTCGACCCTGACGGGCGCAGCGGGCAGGTCGGCGCAGACGTCGGCGCGCGAAACCACCACCGCGATGGACCCGTCGACCGGCACGTCGCAGTCGTAGAGCCCGAAGGGGCTGGAGACCGGGCGGGCCGCCAGGTAGGCCTCCATGGTCATCGGCTCCCGGTACACCGCGAGCGGGTTCAGGGCGGCATTGCGGCGGGAGTTGATGGCCAGCCAGCCGAGCTGCTCCTTCGTCGTCCCGTACAGGTCCATGTGGCGGCGGCAGTGCATGGCCAGCCAGTTCGCCGCCGAGAAGGCGTTGGCGGCGACCAGCTCGCCGACGTCCACCATGACCCGGCTCAGGTCGGACATGGCTTCTCCGCCCTCCCCGGCCCCGCCCGAAGAGACCATGTCGCCGCCCATCATCTGAACCGTCCGGTAAACCAGGACGTGGCGGGCCCGGCCCTCGGCGACCGCCAGGCAAGCCGACATGACCGGTGACAGCAGGCCGCCACGGGGGAAACCGCCACCGGTGTAGTCCGGCTGTATGCCGAGCGCCGCGGCCGCCGCCCCGAGCGGTGTGTCGCCGAGGGTGGCCATGCCGTCTATCTGCTCGGGTAGCAGGCCGGCGTCGGCGATCGCCTGCCGGCAGCTGTCGATGGTCAGGTCCAGGCCGGCGATCCCGGTCCGGCGCCCGATCCGGGATATGCCGAGCCCGGAGATGACGGACCGCTTCTCCGGAACGTCCTTCACTGCTCCGCCGCCGGGGTGAAGAGCGGGTAGTAGATCTCGCCGTGGTGTTCGAAGCGCACCTCTACCGGCATGCCGGCACGGATCTCGCCGGGTTCGCAGGCGATCAGATTGGTGGCGAGCCGCAGGTCCTCCTGCTCGTCGAGGGTGACGATCGCTATCAGGTTGGGCGCCGGGATGTCCGGATGGAACTGGTGGGAGTTGACGGTCCAGGTCAGTACCCTGGCCCGGCCGCTGGCCGCCTCGCTGATGGTCGGGCCCCCGCATGCCGGGCAGGACCCGCTCGGCGGCAGCGTCCACCGCCGGCAGTCGCGGCAGCGGGGTACGAGCAGACGTCCCTCCGCGCCGCCGGTCCAGAAGGCCCGGTTGGCTTCGGTCAGCTGTGGGAGCATGCGCGGGTGGGCGGGCTCGATCGCCTCCCGGGTGTCCGTCATGGGTGAATCCTATTGGCGGCCGCCGGGTCCGATGCCCGTCCCCGTGCTGCCCGGCGGGCGGGCTGGCCGGTCACCGGAGCCGGTTGCTCAGCAGTGCTCCGGCTGCGCTCCCGTGGTGGCGCTGGCCACGATGTCAGTGGCTATGTCACGCAGCTTCCGGTTGGTCCGCTGCGACGCCCTCCTGAGGATGTCGAAGGCGTCGTCGGCATTGATGCTCTGCCGGGCCATCAGGACGCCCTGCGCCTGGCCGATCACCGTTCGTGTCTCGAGCGCCCGGCGGAGCGTCATGTTGGTGTGCTCCGCCCGGGCCAGGCCTATGGCGTTGAGGAGCACCACCTCGACCTGGCGGCTGATCAGTCGCACGGCCCGGGCCGTGCCCTGATCCCACGGCGAGGGCGTAGACGAGTACAGGTTGAGGCTGGCGGTGGTGTCTTTCTCCGGTGCCAGAGGTAGGGACAGCAGCGACCGGTACCCGGCGGCCAGTGCGGCGGTGGAGAACCGGTCCCATTCCGGGCTGGGCAGGGAGACGGTCAGCTCCTCGGATCTGATCACGGCCGCCACGCACGGGCCGCCGCCCTCGTGGTACTGGACCTCGTCCAGTGACCGCGCGGATGGGTCACTGGCGCTGACGGTCCGGTAGCCGGGTTCCTCACTGACAGCCAGCGTGACGCTGGCGGCGTCGACCGCATGGACGGTCGTGACGGCCACGTCCAGGATCCTGTCCAGAAGGTCGCTGATCGGCTGCTGCGGTCGCAGCATCGCGGCCAGGTCCGCGGGGGCGTCCCCCGTCACTGGCGCGAACAATTCGGTCACCGCGCCGCACACCTCACGGTCGGTCAGGCTGATGCGCCCGGAACCCGGACGACTTGCGGCTGGAGGCACAACCGCCGCCGGCCGAGCTTACTCCCCGGGGAGCGGGACGGGCGGATGCCGGCCCGGGCTGGAACGAAGGTTCAGCGGGCGGGTGTGGCCGACCATTCCTCGAGGAGGCGGCCCATCCGGGCGGCTGGCTGCGGGCGGGCCAGTAGATACCCCTGACCGTAGTCGCAGCCCAGCTCCCTGAGCCGCTCCAGCTGCGCCGGCTCCTCGATGCCCTCGGCGATGACCTTCAGGCCCAGGCTGTGGCCCAGCGCCACGGTGGAGCGGACGATGGCGTCCCCGTCGAGCATGAGGGCGGTCACGAAGCACCTGTCGATCTTGAGCGCCCCCACCGGGAACCGGTGCAGCGCGGCCAGTGACGAGTAGCCGGTTCCGAAGTCGTCGAGCTCGAGCTCGACACCCTTGCCGCACACGTCGGCGACGACCTGCGCCATGCGCTCCGGCTCGCGCATCAGCGTCCCCTCGGTGATCTCCAGGCGGAGGGATCCTCCCGCCACCCCGGTGTCGGCCAGGGCGCGCACCACCTGGTCCGGGAACGCCGGGTCGTCCAGCTGGCGGCTCGAGACGTTGACGCTCATCTGCACGGTCTCGTCGATCAACCCGCGCCGGCGCCAGGAGGCCAGGTCCTCCAGCGCGGTCAGCATCACCTGGCTGCCGAGGGCGGTGATCAGCCCGGTCTCCTCCGCCACAGGGATGAACTCGGATGGGCTGACCGGTGTCCAGCCGGAGGGCCACCTGGCCAGCGCCTCGAAGCCGCGTATCCGCCCGGAGCCCAGGTCCACCACCGGCTGGTAGTGGACCTCGAGCAGTGACCGCTCGACCGCTTCCCGGAGCTGGTTCTCCAGGGTCAGCCGGTCGGCCACCCGCCGGTGCATGCTGTCATCGAAGACGGCGAAACGGTTGCGGCCCCGGTGCTTGGCCTCGTACATGGCGATGTCGGCGTTGCGGAGAAGGTCGGCCGCGCTGGCGTGGTCCCGGGGCAGGGCGATCCCCGTGCTCGCCGTCACGAACAGCCGGTGCCCGTCGACGTGGAACTCCTCCTCCAGGGCCGAGTTCAGCCGGGTGGCGACGGCGGTCGCGAACTGCTCGGCGTCCCGGGCGTCGATGTCCTCCAGGAGCACCGCGAACTCGTCGCCGGCCAGGCGGGAGACGGTGTCCGCCGGGCGCAGCTCCCGGGAGATCCGCCCGGCCAGCGCCACGATCAGCAGGTCCCCCACGCTGTGGCTGAACGTGTCGTTGACGAGCTTGAACCGGTCGGCGTCGAGGAAGAGCACCGCGCAGGTGGTGCCCGGGTTCTGCCTGCGGCGGATGACGGCTCTCTCCAAGCGGTCCATGAACAGGGCCCGGTTGGGCAGGCCGGTGAGGCTGTCGTGCAGGGCGTCGTGCTGGAGCTGGCGCTCGGTGTGACGGGACGCGGTTATGTCGGTGAGGGACCCGGCCATGCGCACCGGCGTTCCGGAGGGGTCGTCGACCGCTACCCCCCGGGTGAGCATCCAGCGCCACGAGCCGTCCGCCCGGCGCATGCGGCACTTCGCCTGGAGCAGGGAGGTCCGGCCGCTGAGATGGGCCTCGATGGCCAGGCGCAGACCACTCACGTCGTCCTCGTGCACCAGGGCGAACCAGTCGTCCTCGGTGCCGGACGTGGCCGCCGGGCGCCGGCCGAGCAGGGCCTGCCACCGGGGGGAGAGGTACAGCCGGCCCGACTGCAGGTCCCAGTCCCAGATCCCGTCGTTCACCGCCCGGGCGGCCAGGGCGTAGCGCGCCTCGCTGGCAGCCAGATCCTGCAGGGCCTGGTGGTGGCGGATGGCGTAGCGGAGCGACCGTTCCAGCGAGTAGGGCGTGAGCTCCTGCTTGAGGAGGAAGTCCGTCACTCCGGTCGTGCTGGCCTCCGAATCGACCCGGTAGTCGTTCTGCCCGGTGAGCACGATCACCGGCCCGGGAGGCTGGCCGACGAAGCCCTCCCTGATCAGGTCCAGGCCGGTCCGTTCACCCAGGCGGTAGTCGAAGAGGTAGACGTCGTAGTCGTTCGACCTCATGGCCTCCTGGGCGTCCTCGAAGGTGGAGCGCCACTCGACCGAGAAGGCCGTGCGGTCCTGGCGCGCGAGCATGTCCCGCGTCAGGAGGTAGTCGTCCTCGTCGTCCTCCACGAGGAGCACGGCCACCGATCCGGTGGTGAGGTGGTTCATCTCCGTACCCCTCCCATCCCGGCGGCCGTCCGGCCGCCGGTAGCGGTGAAGTCGGCGGCGGGCCCACCTCCGGCCGGTCCGTCCTTCAGGTCGCCGGCCGTGGTCGAATGCTGATGGCCGGGCTGGCTGAGCGGGAGGGTCACGGTGAACACCGCTCCCTTCCCCGGTTCGCCGTCGGCGGCGACGGTGCCGCCGTGGCGGTCGGCGATCTTCCGGCAGAGGGCCAGCCCGATCCCGGTCCCGGGATACTCGCTCCGGCCGTGCAGCCTCTCGAAGATGCGGAAGATCCGCTGGGCGTAGCGCTGGTCGAAGCCGATGCCGTTGTCGCTGACGGTCAGGGTGGCCATGGCTGCGTCGACCGACCCCCCGATGTCGATCTCGGGAGGCACGCCCTCCTTGCGGAACTTCAGGGCATTGGAAATCAGGTTCTGCAGCAGCTGCTGCATCTGCAAGGGGTCGGCCTGGATCACGGGCAGGCTCCCGGCCCGCACCGTGGCTCCGGTGTCGGAGATTTGTGACTCGAGGTCCACCAGCACGGCGCGGGTGGTCTCACCCAGGTCCACCTGGACGAACGGCCGCCCCTGGGTGGAGACCCGGGAGAAGCGGAGAAGGTCCTCTATGAGGTTCTGCATCCGCTCCGCTGCCGAGTTCGCCCTCTCCAGGTAGTCGCGCCCCCTCTCGGAGAGGTGGTCGGCCTCCATCACCTTCAGCTGCTCGGTGAAGGTGCGTACCTTCCGCAGCGGTTCCTGCAGGTCATGCGACGCGATCGATGCGAACTGGTCCAGTTCCTCGTTGGAGCGGGCCAGTTCGGAGGCCCGCCGCTCCAGGGCGGCGTTGGCGTCGCTCAGGTCCCTGTTGACCCCTGCGAGCCGGCCGTTGGTCTCGCGCAGCTCGTGCGCGGTGAGGACGGCCCGCCAGCCGAGCAGGAGGGCGACCATGGCGGCGAGGGCGAACGCGGCGAAGATCAGCCAGGGCACGAACTGCCTGGTGCCGGCGACGCTGGTGAACAGCTGCCGGTCGGGAGCGGCCAGCACGATCTGCCACTTGGAGCCCTGGAGGGCCACGTGGGCGAAGTAGGTGCCCCCCTGGTCCGGCTGGGGGCTCGAGAGGGCGGCGGTGGCGCCCGGCTGGGCCAGCCCGGCATCCACCGGGTAGCGGTTGCTGGTCGACGCCAGCACCGTGTCGTGGCCGTCCACCACGTAGTTGATCTCGCCGGCCACGCCAGGGACGCTCCGCAGGTCGGAGGTGAGGAACTGCCCGATCGTGCCCGGGCCCGACCCCGCGGTCAGGCCCGTGACGACCGTGCGGGTCCCGAAGGCGGTGTGGACCGGCGCCGCCAGGTCGATGACCGCCCCCCGGCCGTGGGCGACCAGGTTCCCGAGCCCGTAGGGATGTCCTGACGAGACCTCCTCGGCCGCCAGTGAGGTGGGCAGCGCGGCCGCCTCTGCCCGGGTGAGGCCGGACGAGTGGGCGAGGACGGTCCCGCTCTGGCTCAGGACCGCGACGTAGGCGATGCCGGCACTGTGCGTCACGGCGTCCAGTTCGCCGGCGGTGATGGTCGCCTGCGAGTACACCGGGTTGGGCGATCCCTCGGCGACCGAGGTGAAGACGCTGTTGATGAGCGCCCCGGCCAGCACCGCCCGCTCGTGGATCTGGGCTTCGACGTCGCGCCGGGATCTGCTCTGGTTCTGGTTGAGCTCGGTGGCGAAGACGGCCAGGGCCGCCAGCACCACGCAGGCCGTGACGACCAGAGCCACCACCGACTTGCTGAGCTTCATTGGATGCACCCCCCAGTACCCGAAACGGGCTTCCAGACAATGCCCGAATCAGGCTGAATGTCTGGAGTGTGGTTTTACGGAATATGCACTCCGGACAGCCCCTAAATGGTCGTCTAAGAGAATAGCGTCTTGAACGACCGGTTTGCCATGGCTTCAGGCTCGGTCGAGCGCACTCACCGGGTCACCGTCGCGACCGGTGCCCCCGGCCGGGTCGCCGGTCGCGGCCTGTACCTGCTCGGCGGCCCGGCCCGGGATCAGGATCGACCCGGCCAGGGCGACCGCCGACACCACCGCCGCTACCGCGAAGGCCCGGGCGTAGCCGCTGGCCAGGGCGGCCCTGACCGGGTCGTGGTGGGCCGTGATCAGCGCCTGGGTGCGGTCGATGGCGATGGTGGCCAGCGCAGCCAGGCCCAGGGATCCTCCCATCTGGCGGGACGTGTTGAGGATTCCGGAGGCCAGCCCCGCCTCGGTCCGGTCGACGCCGGTCGTGGCCGCCGCGGCGAGTGGCGTGAACAGCACTCCGAGCGCCAGCGCCGTCAGGGACCCGGGAAGCAGCACTGAGGTCACGTAGGCAGAGTGGGCTCCTATGAACGCCAGCCCGGCGAATCCGGCGGCTGCCAGGACCGTGCCGACCTGGATCAGGGGGCGGACGCCGGTGTGAGGTATGAGGCGGGAACTGGCCTGGGCGCCAATGATGATTATTACCGCCATCGGGAAAAATGCGAAACCGGTTTTGAGGGCCCCGTAGCCGAGCACATTCTGCAGGTACAGGGACAGGAAGTACCACATTGAAAAGAACGCAGCGCCGACCAGGAACATGACGATGTTCGCCCCCGAAACGGAACGGGAACGGAAGATCCGGAATGGCACCAGGGGGGAGGCCGCCACCTTGTACTCGATGATG
>JAKAXG010000220.1 GCA_021827225.1 Actinomycetes bacterium
AGCCTATTACGAAGTTCCCGTCCGGCAGCCCGGGGGCCGGAAAACGCAGCTCGGCCGGGATGCGCTCCAGCGCTCCGGTCTCGTCCGGGCCGATGTGGACGAACTGCGATGATGTGCAGCAGGCCGTGCACGACCCGCAGGGGACCTCCGACGCCCGCTCTCCGCGCAGGGCGGCCCGCATCCCGGTCAGCCACACCGAGAACTCGCCGGCGTCTGCCACAGCGGACAACCTACCGGCGCCGATCGGCTATGGTCAGGCCGACATACGGGTAGCGGAGCCAGGAAGCCGGTGCGATACCGGCACGGTGCCGCCACTGTGACCGGGGAGCGAACCTCGCTGTGACCACGGCCGATCGGGCTGGAAGGTCGGGGGAAGCGTTGATCCGGGAGTCAGGATACTGACCGCTGCCCTCCCGACCACGGGGCGAGAGCACCCCAGAGGAGACACAGCCATGAAGCCGCAGCATTCCCTGTCGACCGCCGGTTCGGCGCGCCCGGCCCGCCGCGCCCTCGGGGCGGCGGCCGCCGCCGCCGGGCTGGCCCTGGCCCTGGCCGCGTGCGGCAGCGGGTCGTCGCACTCGAGCGCGTCGGCGGCGCCGGCATCCACTCATAGCTCCGGTTCCTGCACCGGGGTGCCGGGCGCCCACCACGCCCGTGTGGTCGTGGAGACCTCCCCGTCGGCGGTGCTGCAGAGGTGCGTCGGTTTCTCCTCCCCGACCGTCTCCGCCGTCGGGCTGCTCTCCGACGCCCACGTGACCATCGGCACCCAGAAGTACAGCTTCGGTCTGGCCCTCTGCCAGGTCAACGGTGTCCCCGCCCACTACAGCCAGTGCCTTCCGTCGGGCAAGCCCTACTGGGCCCTGTTCGTGTCGCGCCGCGGGGCGGCCTGGACCAGCGCGTCGGCCGGCATAAGCGACACCACGCTGCACCCGGGGGACTCGCTCGGGCTCCGCTACGACCCGCCGACGGGCAACGCCGCGCCGCCTCCCGCCCCCAGCCCGGCGTGACCCGCCCGGCCGCTCTCTGCACCTGGGTGCTCGCCGGCCTGGCCGTGACGATGGCCGGGACCGATCCGGTCACCCAGGTACTGGTGCTGGGAGTGGCCTGGGTCCTGCTCGTACGCCGCCGCACCCCGGAGCGCCGGTTGCTTCCCCTGGCCATAGGGCTGGCGGCGCTGACGGTCGTGACCGTGGTGGTCAACGGCGTGCTCGACCACACCGGGGCGACCGTGGTGGTCACCGCCCCGTCGTGGCTGCCGCTGGCCGGCGGGCCGATCACGGCGGAGGGATTCGCCCAGGGCGCCGTCATCGGCGTGGGCCTGGTGGCCGCCGTCTCGGTGGCCGCCGCCCTCTCCGTCGTCCTGGACCCCGCCGACCTGGTGGACGCCCTGCCGCGCCACCTGGAGCGGACCGGGGCGGCGCTCGGCGCGGCACTGAACCTGGTACCCGCCACCGCGGCCAGCGTGGTGGCCGTCCGCGACGCCCAGCGCCTCCGCGGCTGGCGCCCCCGCGGCCCCCGGGCCGTGGTCGACCTGGCGGTGCCGGTGCTGCTCGGTGCCATCGAACGATCGACGCAGCTGGCCGAGTCGATGGAGGCCAGGGCGTTCGGCAGCGGGCCCCGCACCAGGCTCGCGGGGGGTGGGCGCAGCGCCCGGGGCGGGGTGGTGGCCGCCGTGTCGCTGCTGGCGCTGGCCGTGCTGGTCGCCGGGCACCTGGCCGGGGCGGCCGGCTCATGGGAGGCGTACCCGACGCCGACCGTGCCGTCACTGGCGCCGGTCGCTCTGGCCCCGGCCGTCCTGCTCGGCATGGCGGCGCTTCTCGTGCCGCCCGAGGCCGGGTAGCGGCGATGGCGGACCCGGTCAGCGTCGAGCGCCTCAGCTACAGCTACCCGGTGTGGGCGGACCGGCCGGCGCCGGCCCTGGCCGGGGTGGACCTCACCCTCGGCGCCGGGCTGACCGTGCTGACCGGCGACTCGGGGGCGGGCAAGTCCACCCTCCTCCGGGTCCTCAACGGGCTGGTGCCCCACTTCCACGGGGGCCGCATCAGCGGCCGGGCGTCGGTGCTCGGGCTCGACGTGTTCACCACACCCACCCGGGTACTGGCCCGCCACGTCGGTTTCGTCTTCCAGGAACCCGAGCTCGGCTTCGTCCGGGCCACCGTCGAGCGGGAGGTGGCCTTCGGCCCCGAGAACCTGGGCCTCACCCCGGGTTCCATCCGCCGCCAGGTCGACGCGGCCATGGAGCAGGTGGGCATCGGCCACCTGGCCGGGCGCCGGCTGCGCACCCTCTCCGGGG
This sequence comes from Actinomycetes bacterium, assembly GCA_021827225.1. The sequence continues at coordinate 2,294 of JAKAXG010000220.1, forward strand.
GGGAACGCCAGCGGGTGGCGCTGGCGGCGGTGCTCGCCTCCGATCCGGGCGTCCTGGCCCTCGACGAGCCGACCTCGCAGCTCGACCCGGCCGGTGCCGCCCGCCTCGCCGGCATCCTGGCCGGGGTGGCGGCCGGCGGCCGGGTCGTCGTGGCCGCCGAGCACCGGGTCGGGCGCCTGCCGCGCCCGGACCGGCTCGTCAACCTGTCCGCCGGAGCGGTCGGCTCCCCCGAACCCCCCAGCTCCCCCGAACCCCCCAGCCGCCCGGACGCCACCTGCCCGGCGCCGGCCGGGGCGGGGGAGCGCCCGGGACAGCCGGAGTCGTTCGCCCTGTACGCCGTCACGTCCGGGGTGGCCGGCCGGGCCCTGGCCGAGGGCGTGGACCTGGCCGGCCACCCCGGGGAGGTGCTGATCCTCACCGGGGCCAACGGGGCCGGCAAGACCACCCTCCTGCGCACCATCGCCGGGCTGGTCCCGCCGCTGTCCGGCCGGGTGGAACGCCGCCCCGGCCGGGTGGCCTACCTGCCCCAGGAGCCGGGCGTCCTGCTGCACCGGGCCACCGTCCGGGCCGAGGTGGAGCAGACCCTGCGCTGGTCCCGCGCGCCGGAGGACGCCGGGCCGGTGCTGGAGCTTCTCGGGCTGTCGTCGCTCGCCGACCGCGACCCGCGAGACCTTTCCGGCGGCCAGCGCCAGCGGGCGGCGCTGGCCGTGGTACTGGCCGGCCAGCCGATGCTCGCCCTGCTCGACGAGCCGACCCGGGGCATGGACGCCGCCGCCCGGGTGGCGCTGGCCGCCGCCATCGGGCGCCTGGCCGCCGGCGGGGCGACGGTGATCATGGCCACCCACGACCTGGAACTGGCAGGCCAGATCGGGGGCCGGCGCCTGCACCTGGAGGGCGGGCGGCTGGATCGGGTCGAAGCGGGCAGCGCGGTATGAGCCGGCCGGGCATGCCGGCCGCCGCGCTGGCGGTCACGACGCTGGCCGGCGCAGCCATCTTCGCCTGGCCGTTCCTCGGTTTCGGGAACCCCGGAGCGACCGCCGCGACCGCGGTCGGGCTCGGAACCGCCGCCGCCCTCGCCGCCGTCGAGGTGTCCACCCGCCGCCTCGACACCCGGGCCCTGGCCCTGCTCGCCGCGCTGGCCGCCCTCGACGCCGGCGCCCGGGCGGCGGTGGTGACCGGCATCGGGGGATTCAGCCCCATCTTCCTGCTCATCCTCTGCGGCGGCTACGTGTTCGGCGTTAGTTACGGCTTCCTCCTCGGCGCCCTGTCACTCCTGGTGTCCGCCCTGGTCACCGGCGGACTCGGCCCGTGGCTGCCGTACCAGCTCTTCGCCGCCGGATGGGTCGGTGCCGCCGCCGGGCTGGCCGGTAGGAGGCGGACCGGCCGGCCCGGCCGGCGCGACGTGGCGGTCCTGTGCGCGGTCGGCGTCGTGGCCGGCTACGGCTACGGCGTGGCCATGGACGTGTGGAACTGGACCTTCTACCAGTCGTCGCCGGCCCTCGGGTTCCACCCGGGGATGGCGGCCGGCGTGGCCGCCGCCCACTTCGGCCGCTACTACCTGGTCACCTCGCTGGCCTACGACAGCTTCCGGGCCGGGGGGAACGCCGCGATGGTCGCCGCCCTCGGCGCCCCCGTCCTGGTCGCCCTGGCCCGGGTGCGCTCACGCCTGCGGACCGAGATAGTGGCCCTGCCCGACCCGCCGGTGGCGGTACCGGGGCGGCGCCGCCGGGCCGTGGTGGAGGGCCCTCACCGCTTCGGGCCCGGGCGGCCCGCGGATCCGGCTGAGCTGCAGGGGCCGGGCCGGGCGGGTGATGCCGGCTGAGGACGTTGGCCTCTTTTTCCCGGGCGGTCCGGTATCGATACTGGGCCCGGTGGTGGAGGATCCCGTCCCGACGTCCGAGGGCGTACCGGACTACCGGGGGATGTTCAACACGCTCCTGGCCCGCTCCTTCGACGGGATCGCCCTGACCGACCGGGCCAGCCGTCGCTACATCGAGGTCAGCGATTCGTTCTGCCAGATGACCGGCTACCGGCGGGCGGAGATCGTTGGGCGGACGTCGGTGGAGGTGGGGCTGGTCACAGAGCAGGAACGTGGCGACGCGGCCGTCGAGCGGGCCGATCGGGGCATGCCCGGCCTGTACCGCCGCCGGCTGCGCCGCAAGGGCGGGGCGCTTCTGGTGGCGGAGTTCTCCCACACGCTGCTGCCCGACGAGGCGCTGGTCCTGACGGTCCTGCGGGACGTCACCGAGGCCGAGCGCCAGTCCGCCCAGATGGCGTTCCAGGCGGCGATCACCGAGACGATGGCGGAGGGGGTGGCCGTGATCCGCGCCGGCGACGGGGTCATCGTGTTCACCAACGCCACGTTCGACCAGCTGTTCGGCTACCAGCCGGGTGAGCTGGCGGGCCAGCCGATCCAGGTGATCAACGCCCCGACGGAGAAGACCCCGGAGGAGACCGCCGCGGAGATCACCGCCGTGCTGCGGCAGGAAGGGGTGTGGCGGGGGGAGGTGAAGAACCGCAAGAAGGACGGCACCCCGCTGTGGTGCTCGGTCAACGTGGCGACGATCGAGCATCCCGACTTCGGCACCGTGTGGATCTCGGTGCACTCCGACATCACGGCCCGCAAGCAGGCGGAGGAGCAGTTCCGCCATCTGGTGGAGGGCTCGCCCGACGCCCAGCTGGTCGTGGACCACCAGGCCCGGATCGTGCTGGCCAACAGCCGCGCCGAGGAGCTTTTCGGCTACGACACGGGAGAGCTGGTCGGCCGGCCGGTCGAGCAGCTGGTGCCCGAGGCCCGCCGCGAGGACCACGTGGCCCACCGCATCCGCTACCTGGCTGAGCCGCGCACCCGGGCCATGGGCCCCGGCCTCGACCTGCAGGGCCGGCGCAGGGACGGCACCTGGTTCCCGGTGGAGGTGTCGTTGAGCCCGCTGGTCACCGACCAGCAGCTCATGGTGTCGAGCACCGTGCGTGACATCACCGACCGCCTGGCCGACGAGGAGGCCAGGGCCCGCCTGGGGGCCATCGTCGCCTCCTCGGGGGACGCGGTGGTAGGCGTGATGCCCGACGGGCGGATCGACATCTGGAACCTCGGGGCCGAGCTCCTCTACGGCTACCGGGAGGAGGAGGTGATCGGCCAGCGGGTCAAGATGCTGATCCCGCCCGAGCTGGCCGAGGGCCGGCCGCAGCTCGTCAGCCAGGTGCTCGAAGGTGGCGCCATCGAGCATTTCGAGACCGAGGACGTCCGCAGGGACGGCAGCCGGGTGGCGGTGGCCGTCACCGTGTCGCCGATCCGCAACCGGGCCGGGGCCATCATCGGCGCGGCGCGCATCGCCCGGGACATCACCGACCGCAAGCGCTTCGAGCACGAGTTGCAGTTCTTCGCCGACCACGACCCTCTCACCGGCCTGTTCAACCGCCGGCGCTTCGCCGAGGAACTCACCCGCCAGGCCGCCTACGTGGCCCGCTTCCGGGCTCCCGCCTCCCTGGCGGTCGCCGACCTGGACAACTTCAAGTACATAAACGACACCCTCGGCCACAAAGCAGGCGATCAGATGATCTGCGGCGTCTCCCGGATCCTGCGCAACCGGCTGCGCAGCACCGACATCCTGGCCCGGCTGGGCGGCGACGAGTTCGCCGTGCTCCTGCCCGGCACCGACCTGGCCCAGGCCGAGAACGTGGCCGAGGAACTGCGCCGGGCGGTCCACGACTTCAAGACGGTGCTGAACCGCCAGACGGTGCGCTGCACCGTGAGCGTCGGCATCGCCGCCCTGGGAGGTGCCAGCGGCGAGGACACGCTGGCCGCCGCCGACCTGGCCATGTACGCCGCCAAGCGGCAGGGCCGCGACCGCGTCGCCCTGGCCGGGGAGGACAGCCACGACTTCCAGACCCATCTCAGCTGGTCAGAGCGGCTGCACGACGCCCTCGAGCACGGCCGCTTCGAGCTGTACGCGCAGCCCATCGTCGAGATCTCCACCGGTGCCGTTCGCCAGCACGAGCTGCTGCTGCGCCTGCGCGACGAGCACGGCGACCTGCTGGCCCCGGCCGAGTTCATCTACACCGCCGAGCGCCTGGGCATCATCCGCGAGATCGACCGCTGGGTGGCCGGCGAGGCCATCCGCCTGCTCGGCGCCGACACCAACCCGGACAACAGCTACGCCGTCAACGTCTCCGGCGCGTCCATGGCCGACGAGGGCCTGTTCCATGCCATCGAAAAGGCGCTCGACGGGGGCGTCGACCCGGCCCGCCTCACCTTCGAGATCACCGAGACGGCGGCCATCGCCGACTTCGACCTGGCCCGCGACTTCGTCGGCCACCTGGAGCGGCTGGGCTGCACCACGGCTCTCGACGACTTCGGGGCCGGCTTCGGATCGTTCTCGTACCTCAAGCGCCTCCCGGTGGACTACATCAAGATCGACGGTGACTTCGTCTCCGCCCTGCCGGGCAGCACCAGCGACCAGGCGCTCGTCAAGGCGATCGTCGACGTGGCCCACGGGCTGGGAAAGCAGACCGTTGCCGAGCACGTGGCGTCGCCGCAGGCGCTGACGCTGCTCGACAGCTACGGCGTCGAGTACGCCCAGGGCTTCTACCTCGGCAAGCCGGTCCCGGCCCGGTCCCTGGACCGGCGGTAGGTGCCGGGACCGCCACGCCGGGCCTCAGCCGGCCAGGGCCGGGGGCAGGGGACCGGAGGCCACGATGCTCAGGTGCTGCGTCGGGCGGGTGAGGGCCACGTACAGCAGGCGCAGCCCGGCCGCCCGGTCCTCCCTCTCGGCCACGATCCGGGACGGTTCGGCCACGACGA